>NZ_JBHSRF010000042.1:0-74309 GCF_042658925.1 Sphaerisporangium aureirubrum | reverse complement strand
AGGGGGGGCTACTGGCGGGTAGCTATGAGGCGAGGCGGGTGTTCGCCGATGTGGGAGGTTCGATGAGTGATTACGACAAGGCTCGTGAGGTGGCGGAGCAAGCTCGGGAGAAGGAGTGGGGGCGGCCTAGTTTTGGGCGGCAGCTGTTTCTCGGGGACTTCCGGCCGGATCTGGTGTATCCGGCGCCGCGGGTCGGGGAGCGGGCGGCGGAGAAGGGGGAGGAGTTCCTTGGGGCTTTGCGGAGGTTTCTGAAGGAGAGTGTCGATCCGGCGCAGATCGAGCGGACGGCGCTGGTGCCGGACGAGGTCGTCAAGGGGCTGGGGGCGCTCGGGGCGTTCGGGATGACCATCGACGAGGAGTACGGGGGGCTGGGGCTCAGTCACCTGTACTACACGCGGGCGCTGTCGCTGGTGGCGTCGTACTCTCCGGCCCTGAGCGCGCTGCTGTCGGCGCACCAGTCCATCGGGGTGCCGCAGCCGTTGCGGCTGTTCGGCACCGAGGAGCAGAAGCAGCGGTTCCTGCCGCGGTGCGCGCGGGGGGAGGTGTCCGCGTTCCTGCTCACCGAGCCGGACGTCGGGTCCGATCCGGCGCGGCTGTCCACGACGGCGGTCCGGGACGGGGACGAGTACGTGCTGGACGGGGTCAAGCTGTGGACCACCAACGGGGTGGTGGCCGACCTGCTGGTGGTGATGGCGCGGACCGGGAGCAAGATCTCGGCGTTCGTGGTGGAGGCCGGGTCCCCGGGGATCACCGTCGAGCATCGCAACGCGTTCATGGGGCTGCGCGGCATCGAGAACGGGGTCACGCGGCTCCAGGGCGTCCGGGTGCCGGCCGGGAACCTGATCGGCCGGGAGGGCCAGGGGCTGAAGATCGCGCTGACGACGCTGAACACCGGCCGTCTGTCGCTGCCCGCCACGTGCGCGGGCGCCGCCAAGTGGGCGGCCAAGATCGCCAGGGAGTGGAGCGGGGCGCGGGTGCAGTGGGGTCACCCGATCGGTGAGCACGAGGCGGTGGCCCGCAAGATCGCCTTCATCACCTGTACGGCGTACGCCCTGGAGGCCGTGGTCGACCTGGCCAGCCGCCTCGCCGACGACGAGAGCAACGACATCCGCATCGAGGCGGCCCTCGCCAAGCTGTACGGCTCGGAGATGGCCTGGCGGGTCGCGGACGAGCTGGTGCAGATCCGCGGCGGCCGCGGCTACGAGACGGCCGAGTCGCTGCACGCGCGCGGCGAGCGCGGCGTGCCGGCCGAGCAGGTGCTGCGGGACCTGCGGATCAACCGCATCTTCGAGGGCTCCACCGAGATCATGCACCTGCTCATCGCCCGGGAGGCCGTGGACGCCCACCTGTCGGTCGCGGGCGGCCTCATCGACCCGAAGGCCGACCTGAAGGCCAAGGGCCGCGCCCTGACCAAGGCGGGCGGCTTCTACGCCCGCTGGCTGCCGACCCTGGTGACCGGCCCGAGCCAGCTGCCGGGCTCCTACCCGGCGTTCGGCCCGCTCGCGCCGCACCTGCGCTACGTGGAGCGCACCAGCCGCAAGCTGGCCCGTGCCACGTTCTACGCCATGTCACGCTGGCAGGGCCGCCTGGAGCACAAGCAGGGCTTCCTGTCCCGCGTCGTCGACGTCGGCGCCGAGCTGTTCGCCATCACGGCCACCTGCGTGCGCGCCAAGGAGGAGTCCGCCACTCTGGGCTCCGCGCCGCTGGAGGTCGCCGACACCTTCTGCCACCAGGCGAGACTCCGCGCCGAGTCCCTCCTGGCGCGCCTGTGGGAGAACTCCGACGCCAGGGACGTCCGCCTGGCCCGCCACGTGATGGAGGGCCGTTACCCCTTCGTCGAGGACGGCATCCTGGACCCGTCCCTGGACGGCCCCTGGATCGCGGCGGCGGCCGAGCCCACCGGCGTCGACGTGCACCGCGACATCCACTGACCCGGCGCGGCGGCGGTCAGGGCACGAACACGGCGAGGGGGCGGGCCCTCTCGCCGTGTTCCTCGACCAGGGCCAGCAGGGTGCCGTCGGGCGCGAAGACGCCGATGGGACCCTTGCCGAGGCCGGGGGCGGGCAGCGGGGCGCCGTGGGCGACCTGGCGGGCCTGGTCGGAGCTGACGTCCATCCGAGGGAACGCGGCGGCGACGGCGTCGGCGATGGGGAGGATGGTGCACTCGGCGCCGAGTTCCTCGACGGTGCGGGCCATCGTGAGGTCGTAGGGGCCGACACGGGTGCGGCGCAGCCGGGTGAGGTGGCCGCCCACCCCGAACGCGGCGCCGAGGTCGCGGGCCAGGGCGCGGATGTAGGTGCCGCTGGAGCAGCGGATCGTGGCGTCCAGGTCGATCACGTCGCCGACGCGGCGCACGGCGCGCACGTCGAAGGCGTGGACGGTGACGGGGCGGCCCTTCAGGTCGACCTCCTCGCCGGCCCTGGCCCGCTTGTACGCCCGCTCGCCGTTCACCTTGATCGCGCTGACCTGCGGCGGGACCTGGGTGATGAGCCCGGTGAGGGCGGCCACGCCGCGCAGGATCTCCTCGTCCGCGACATGGGCGGCCGGGGCCTCGGACACGATCTCGCCCTCGGCGTCGTCGGTGGTGGTGGCGACGCCGAGGCGGAGGGTGGCGTCGTAGACCTTCTCGGTGAGGGCCAGGTGCCCGAGCAGGCGGGTGGCCTTCTCCACCCCGATCACCAGCACGCCGGTCGCCATGGGGTCCAGGGTGCCCGCGTGGCCGACCCTGCGGGTGCCCGCCAGGCGGCGCATCTTGCCGACCACGTCGTGGGACGTCCATCCGGCGGGCTTGTCCACCACGATCAGCCCGCTCGGCGGCACGGGCCGCCCGCCGGTGCTCTTCATCCTCGTTCGCTTCCCGTAGGCGGATATGTCAGGGCGTGCGCGCGCCGAGTTCGGCCAGGACCTCGCGGAACCGGGCGACGGTCCGCTCGGGCGGCTCGTGCGAGGTGTAGCCGGCCGCCAGGGTGTGACCGCCGCCGCCGAGGGACGTGCAGGCGCGGCCCACGTCGACTCCGCCCTTGGATCGCGTGGAGACCTGCCAGGCCCCCTCGTCGTCCTCCTTGAGCACCACCGCGACGTCGGAGCCGTCGGTGCGGCGCACCACGTCGATGATGCCCTCGACCTCGTCGTACGGCAGGCAGTACGCGGCGCGGTCCGCGCGGGGCACGAACGTCCACACCATGCCGAGCCCGCCCGCGGCGTCCTCGTCGAGGGCGCACCGGTCCAGCGCGGCGCCGAGCACCTTGAGGTACCCGAACGGCGAGCGGTCCCACAGCTCGCGGGCGATCTCGTCGGTGCGCAGCCCGGCCGACACCAGCCGCGCGGCCATGCTGTGCACGGCGGGGGTGGTGCAGGAGTGCCGGAACGACCCGGTGTCGGTCACCAGCCCGGTGTACAGGCAGGTGGCGACGTCCCGGCCGATCTCCAGGCCGAGACGGCCGATCAGCTCTTCCACCAGCGTGGCGGTGGACGCCGCCGCCGGGTCGACCAGCGGCACGGTGCCGAAGCCGGTGTTGGACGGGTGATGGTCGATCACGATCAGCTCGCGGGCCTTGCCGGCGTTCGCCGAGAGCAGGCCGAGCCGGTCCACCGTGGGAGAATCGAAGCTGATCATCAGGTCCGGCTCGGCGGGGTAGCGGGCGGGCGGCACGAGCAGCTCCTGCCCGGGCAGGAACCGCAGCAGCCGCGGCACCTGGAACCGCCGGTCGCCGAACGACGCCACCACGTCCTTGCCCGCCGCGCGCAGCGCCAGCCCGAGGCCGAGCATCGAGCCCAGGGCGTCGCCGTCGGGTGACACGTGGCAGACCAGGGCCACCCGGCGGGCGCCGGTGATCAGCTCGGCGGCCCGGTGCCAGATCGTCTCCGGCACGGGCGTGGGAAGCCTCGTGCCGTTCATCACGGTGCGGCCGGCCGGGCGTGCTCGGACGCCCCGGCCTCCTCGGCCAGGTCGTCCTCTCCCAGGTCGTCCTCGTCGTCGGGCTTGCGGTAGGGATCCGGCTCGCCCGCGTGCACGGCGCCTTCGGCCTTCTTGGCGATCTCTTCGTCGCGGGCCCTGGCCTCGGCGAACAGCTCGTCCAGGTGACGGGCGCTGTCGGGGAGGGGGTCGTGGCTGAAGGTCAGCGTCGGGGTGTGGCGCACGCCCGTCTGGCGGCCGACCTCCGACCTGATGATCCCCTTGGCGCTCTCCAGGGCGGCGGCGGTGTCGGCGCGCTCGGCCTCGGAGCCGAACACGGTGTAGAAGACCGTCGCGTCACGGAGGTCGGCGGTGATGCGTGTGTCGGTCACCGTCACGAAACCGAGGCGCGGATCCTTGATCCGGCGCTCGAGCATCTCGGCGACAATCTGCTGGATGCGGTCCGCAAGTTTGCGGGCGCGTGCTGCGTCCACGATCGCGCTCCCCCTCTTTGCCCTCTTTGCTCGCTTAACTCGCTTAACGGCTCCCGGGAAACCACGCTTCCCGGGGAACCCTTAATCTTCGTGCTCGTTGAAGAGCGACCGTCGCGCGGACAGCAGCTCGATCTCCGGGCGGGACGCGACCAGCCGCTCGCACGCCTCCAGCACCTCGCCGCAGTTGGCCGCGGTCGCGGACACGACCGCCACACCGATCTCGGTGCGGCGGTGCAGGTCGAGATGCCCGGTCTCTGCCACCGCGGCCGCCGGGAACCGGCGGCGCACCTCGGCGACGAGCGGGCGCACCACGGAACGCTTCTGCTTCAGCGAATGTACGTCGCCCAGCAGGATGTCCAAGGTCAGAGCACCTATGTACATGGCCGTCGCCACGACGTCATCGGCGGGACGGCTGGTGCCCGCGGGCGGACCCGCGGGCACCGATCGCCGTGGCCACGCGTCAGACGCGCGGCTTCTCCCTCATCTCGAACGTCTCGATGACGTCGTCGATCTTGATGTCGTTGTACCCGACACCGATACCGCACTCGAAGCCCTCGCGGACCTCGGTCGCGTCGTCCTTGAAGCGGCGCAGCGACGAGACGGTGAGGTTGTCGGCCACCACGACACCGTCGCGGATGATCCGGGCCTTGCTGTTGCGGGTGATCGTGCCCGCGCGGACCAGGCAGCCCGCGATGTTGCCGATCTTCGGAACCTTGAAGACCTCGCGGACCTCCGCCGTGCCGGTCTGGACCTCTTCGAACTCCGGCTTGAGCATGCCCTTCAGGGCCGACTCGATCTCTTCGATCGCCTGGTAGATGACCGAGTAGTACCGGATGTCGACGCCCTCGCGCTCGGCCAGATCGCGTGCCCGGACCTCCGGGCGCACGTTGAAGCCGATGATGACGGCATTGTCGTCGGCGATCGCCAGGTTGACGTCGTACTCGGTGATCGCGCCGACCGCGCGGTGGAGCACCCGGAGGCGCACCTCCTCGCCGACGTCGATCTTGAGCAGCGCGTCCTCCAGGGCCTCCACCGAACCGGAGACGTCACCCTTGATGATGAGCTTGAGCTCGTCGACCTGGCCCTTCTCCATGTCCTTGAACAGCTCTTCCAGCGTGCGCCGGCGGCTGGACTTGGCCATGTCGGCGGTGCGCTGCCGCGCGGCCCGCTGCTGGGCGATCTGCCGGGCCATCCGGTCGTCGGAGACCACGATGAAGTTGTCTCCCGCGCCCGGGACGGCCGTGAGGCCGAGCACCTGGACCGGAGCCGAAGGCCCGGCCTCGGCGACGGTCTCGCCGGTGTCGTCGTGCATCGCCCGGACGCGGCCGAAGGCCTCGCCACAGACGATCGAGTCGCCGACCCGCAGGGTGCCGCGCTGCACCAGGACGGTCGCCACGGGGCCGCGGCCACGGTCGAGGTGGGCCTCGATGGCGATGCCCTGGGCGTCCATGCTGGGGTTGGCCCGCAGGTCGAGCTCGGCGTCCGCGGTGAGCAGGATGGCCTCGAGCAGGTTGTCGATGCCGGTGCCCTGCTTGGCGGAGATGTCGACGAACAGCGTCGAGCCACCGAACTCTTCGGCCACCAGGCCGTACTCGGTGAGCTGGGCCCGCACCTTGGTCGGGTCCGCGCCCTCCTTGTCGATCTTGTTCACCGCCACGACCACCGGCACGTCGGCCGCGTGGGCGTGGTTGAGAGCCTCGATCGTCTGGGGCTTCACGCCGTCGTCCGCCGCGACCACCAGCACCGCGATGTCGGTGGCCTGGGCGCCACGGGCACGCATGGCGGTGAACGCCTCGTGACCCGGGGTGTCGATGAACGTGATCTTGCGGTCGGCACCCTCGTGCACGGTGCCCACCTGGTAGGCGCCGATGTGCTGGGTGATGCCGCCCGCCTCACGGGCCACCACGTTGGTGTTGCGGATCGCGTCGAGCAGCTTGGTCTTACCGTGGTCGACGTGACCCATGACGGTCACGACCGGCGGGCGCGACTCGAGGTCGGTCTCGTCGCCCTCGTCCTCGCCGAACTCGATGTCGAAGGACTCGAGGAGCTCGCGGTCTTCCTCCTCCGGGCTGACGACCTGGATGGAGTAGTTCAGCTCGGCGCCGAGCAGCTGCAGCGTCTCTTCGTTCACCGACTGGGTCGCGGTCACCATCTCGCCGAGGTGCAGCATGATCTGCACCAGCGAGGCGGGGTTCGCGCCGATCTTGTCGGCGAAGTCGGACAGCGAGGCGCCGCGCGGCAGGCGCAGAACCTGGCCGTTGCCGCGGGGAACCTGCACGCCGCCGATCGACGGCGCCTGCATGTTGTCGAACTCTTGACGCCGCTGGCGCTTGGACTTGCGCCCGCGAGTCGGCCGGCCGCCGGGACGCCCGAAGGCACCCGCCGTGCCGCCGCGACCACGCGCGCCGCCGCCACCGGGACGGCCGGCGAAGCCACCGCCGCCACCGCCACCGCCGGCGCCCGCTCCGGGGCCACCGCCGGGACGGCCACCGGTGCCGGTACGGGGGCCGCCGAAGCCGCCACCGCCGCCACCGGGACGACCGCCGCCGCCGCCACCGCCACCGGGACGGCCACCGCCGCCACCGCCGCCGGGACGACCGCCGGGACCGCTCGGACGGCCACCGCCGCCACCGCCGGCACCCTGGCCGGGGCCGGCCGGACGGGAGGGCATCATCATCGGGTTGGGCCGCGGGCCACCAGGACGGGGGCCACCGGCGCCAGGGCCGGGACGCGGACCGCCGGGACCGGGACCCGGACGGGGTCCGGCCGATCCGGGCGGGCCGGGACGGGCCGACGCGGGGCGGGGCATGCCGCCGTCGCGCGGGCCGCGGTCGTCACGGCGCGGCTCACGGGGACCACGGTCGTCGCGGCGCCCCTCGCGGGGACCACGATCGTCGCGGGGACGGTCGTCACGCGGACCGCGATCGTCACGCCCGGGACCGCCGCCTTCGCGGCCCGGACGCGGCGGGCGCTGGCCCATGCCGCTCGCGGTCGAGGAGAAGGGGTTGTTGCCCGGGCGCGGCCCACGGGGGCCGGGCTTGGGGCCACCGCCGGGACGCGGAGCCCCGGGGCCACCGGAACGCGCGGCGCCGGGGGCGCCACCGGGCGCACCGGCACCGGGACCACCCTGGGGCGCCGGACGCGGCGCGGGGCGGGGACCCGGCTTCGGACCGGGAACCGCCGGGCGGCCGCCACCGGACGGGCGGGCCGCGTCGCCGCGGGGACCGTCGGTACGCGGGCCGTCGGCGCGCGGTGCCTCGGCACGCGGCACGTCGGTGCGGGGCGCCTCGAAACGCGGCGCCTCGGTGCGGGCCGCCTCCGGACGCGGTGTGGCCGGACGGGGGACCTCAGGACGCGGGACCGCGGCTTGCGGCGCCTCCTGTGCGGGCTGCCCGACCGGCGGCTGGTTGACATGGGGCATGGGGACCGGCGGACGCGGACCCGTCTGCGCGGGACCGGGCTGACCGGTCTGCGCGGGCGGGGCGGTCTGCGCGGGCTGCGCGGGACCGGGTCGCGGACCCGGGCCCGGCCTCGGACCCGGCTTCGGCGCTCCCTGACCGTTCCCCTGCTGGCCGTGCGACGGCCGGGGACCCGGCCTGGCCGGTCCTCTCGACCTGTCACCCCTGGAATCGGAGGATCCCCTGGAGAACGCCTCCGTAAGCTTGCGGACCACCGGCGCCTCTATCGTTGAAGACGCCGATCGCACGAACTCGCCCATTT
This sequence comes from Sphaerisporangium aureirubrum, assembly GCF_042658925.1. Lineage (NCBI taxonomy): Bacteria > Bacillati > Actinomycetota > Actinomycetes > Streptosporangiales > Streptosporangiaceae > Sphaerisporangium > Sphaerisporangium aureirubrum. Next base: position 66,200 of record NZ_JBHSRF010000042.1, on the reverse strand, counting down.
CCTGGAGCTTGGCCATCACGACCTTGCTCTCGACTCCGAACTCCTTGGCGAGCTCGTAGACTCGGACCTTCGCCACTGCACTCCCTTACTCGGCCCGGGAGGCTGTGCCGCCGGACCGTCGCTACCTGGACGTACTCATCGCCGCATGCTCATCAGGCGCTCATCGCTATCTGACCCGCCTATCGACTCGGCGTCCTACATGACAGTTGGTAACCATTCACCCGGTCCTACTCGGCGTCAACCCCTGCGAGATGAACCCGCAGACACGACACATCGAGCGGTCCCGCGACTCTGAACGAGCGCGGGAACGCCCGGCGGCGTTCGGCGAGCTCCAGGCAGCGCTGGGCGGGGTGCACATAAGCACCACGTCCCCGCAGCCTGCCTCGGCGATCGGGGACGATCACACCCTCGACCACCACCAGGCGGAGCAGCTCGGACTTTACCGTGCGAACCCGGCAGCCCACGCACGTTCTCAGCGGGGCCGCCCGGCCACCGTATTCAAGCTTACCTTGTGGAGGCATCGGCGGGGCCGACCGCGTCCCCCGCCGCCGTCGCCTGGGTATCGGGACGGATGTCGATGCGCCACCCGGTGAGACGGGCGGCCAGGCGGGCGTTCTGGCCCTCCTTGCCGATCGCCAGCGAGAGCTGGTAGTCGGGCACCGTCACCCGGGCGACGCGGCCGTCGAGATCGATCACCTCTACGTGCGAAACCCGCGCGGGCGACAGGGCATTCCCGACGAACTCCGCGGGATCGTCGGACCAGTCGATGATGTCGATCTTCTCGCCGTGCAGCTCGGTCATCACGTTGCGCACCCGCGAGCCCATCGGGCCGATGCAGGCGCCCTTGGCGTTCACCCCGCCGCGGCGCGAGCGCACCGCGATCTTGGTGCGGTGGCCGGCCTCGCGGGCGATGGCCGCGATCTCGACGGTGCCGTCCGCGATCTCGGGCACCTCCAGCGCGAACAGCTTCTTGACCAGGTTGGGGTGGGTGCGCGACAGCGTGACCGACGGCCCCTTGTGCCCCTTCTTCACCTGGACCACGTAGCAGCGCAGCCGCTCGCCGTGCACGTACTCCTCGCCGGGCACCTGCTCGTTGTGCGGCAGGATGGCCTCGATCTTGCCGAGGTCGACCAGGACCACGCGGGGGTCCTTGCCCTGCTGGATGACCCCGGCGACCAGCTCGCCCTCGCGGCTCGCGAACTCGCCGAAATTGATCTCGTCCTCGGCGTCCCTCAGCTGCTGGAGGATCACCTGCTTGGCGGTGGTCGCCGCGATGCGGCTGAAGTTGCCGGGCGTATCGTCGTACTCCCGCAGCACCTGTCCCTCGTCGTCGAGCTCGGCCGCCCAGATCATCACGTGGCCTGAGGCGCGGTCGAGCTCGGCACGCGCCTTGGCCGCCGCCCCCTCGGACCGGAAGTACGCGATGAGCAGGGCGTCTTCGATCGCCTTGACGACCAGGTCGAAGGAGATGTCCTTTTCACGCTCCAGGCTGCGCAGGACGCTCATGTCGATGTCCATAACGCTCCCCCCTAGCCCTCGCCGCCGTCGTCGCCGGCGTCTTCCTCGTCGAGCCGGTCCTCGTCGTCGAGCCGGCGGAACTCCACTTGCACACGCCCTTTGCCGAGCTGTTCCCACTCCAGCCGGCACGCGGCGCCGGCGGTGTCCAGCTCGACACCGGAGTCGTCCGCGACCAGCACGCGGCCCTCGATCGAGCCGCCGTCACGCAGGTCGGCCCTGACCAGCCGGCCGGTCGCCCTGCGCCAGTGGCGGGGCTCGGTCAGCGGCCGGTCGACCCCGGGCGAGGTCACCTCCAGGACGTACGGGCTGCCGCCCATGACGTCGCTGTCGTCCAGCGTCTGGGAGACGATCTGGCTGATGTCGGCGACCTTGTCGAGGCTCACCCCGCCGTCGCCGTCCACGACGACTCTCAGGAGGCGCCGCCGGCCGGCCGGTGTGATCGTGATGTCTTCGAGATCGAGACCCTCGGCGGCGGCGACGGGTGCGAGAAGCTTGATCAGGCGGTCACGTCGAGCATCTGCGCCCATGCTGACCTCCCAGGTGAAATTGTCGGCCACCACGCTCAGTGGCCGAAGGCGTACCTCGCCCCAACGGTTCACAAGCCTATCGACACCCGGGCGCGGAAAGAGCGTCACTCGGTCACCCACCCGGTACCGCGCCGTACGATGCTAAGTGCCAGTCCAGCAGAAAATGTCACCCTCGGGAGGCCGCACCGTGCGTCAGCGTGCCCTGACCCGGCGCGCCGTGCTGCGCGGCACCGCCGCCGGAGCGGCCGTCGTGGCCGCCGCCGGCTGCTCGGCGCCCCCACCCGCACCGCCCAAGCCGGCGCCCCCCGACCCGGAGACCGTGCTGCTCACCAAGGTCATCGCGGCCAAGGAAGAGATGATCGCGCTGTACCGCCGGGCCGCCGCGTCCGGCGGCGACCGCGCGGCCGAGCTGCAGCCGTTCCAGCGCCGCCACGAGGCCCACCTGGCCGAGCTGCGCCGCCGCCTGCCGCCACGGCCCTCGCCTGCCGCCTCCTCCCCCGCGCCGTCCCTGTCGCCGTCGCCGTCGCCGTCCACGCAGGGGGCCCGGGTTCCGGTGAGCAGGCTGCGCCAGCTGGAGCGTGAGGCGGCGGCCACCCGCCCGCGCCAGATCGACGGCGTCTCGCCGTCGCTGGCGCAGCTGCTGTCCTGCATCGGCGCCTGCGAGGCGGCGCACGCGGTGGCGCTGGCGAGGGTGTCGTGACCGATCCGCCGGCAGGGCTGAACAAGGTCCTCGAGGCCGAGCACGCCGCCGTGTACGCCTACGGCGTCGTCGGCGCCCGCACCGGCGGCACGCAGCGCTCCTCGGCGGCGGCGGGCTTCAACGCCCACCGGGCCCGCCGGGACCAGATCCGCGGCCTGATCATGGCCAGGGGCGGCACCCCGGCGGAGGCTGGCGCGTCGTACGAGCTGCCCTTCCCGGTGGTCACCGGCGCGGACGCCGCCCGGCTCGCCGCGTTCGTCGAGGACCGCGTTACCGCCGCCTACCTGGAGCTGGCCTCGGTCGACGACTTCTCCCTGCGCCGCCTGGCCGCGCTCGCCATGCAGGAGTGCACCGTGCGCGCCTACGCCTGGCGCCCCGCGATCGCCGCCTTCCCCGGCTGGCCGTCCCGCGACCCGTCGCCGTCCCCGTCCCGCCCCAGCACCACTCCCCCGGTGTCCCTGAACCAATAGAGGCGGGGGAAAAGCCCTATCCGTAGGGGCTCATGCTGATTTTTCAACGTTTGTAGCCCGTGTCCGGGGTAGTTCGGCGTGTACCGGATACCACGGAGGAACACAATGGGTTGGAGTTACCGTAAGTCGATCAAGTTGGGCCCGTTCCGGCTCAACCTGTCCCGCGGCGGTGTCGGACACAGCTACGGCAATCGTGGCTTCCGCGTCACCAAAACGGCCGACGGGCGGCGCACCATCACAGTGAACCTGCCGGGCGGCCTGCACTGGAAGAAGACGCTGGGCAGCAGCAAGCGCTGACACCCACGAGCCGACCGGCCGCCCGCCCTGCCCGGGCCGGCCGGTCTTTACCTCCCCGCCCTGCCCGCCGGGCCTCCCGGCGGGGGGCGGGTTCCAACCGGATTTCCACGGCGGGCGCCCCCAGGCGGCGGGGCGCCCGCCGTCGCTCGTCACGGCTCACGTCCGCGAGGCGCCACGGTCACACGGCGCAGGCCTCCACGACCACACCGCGCAGACCTCCACGACCACCGGGCAGGCCTCCACGGTCACACCGCGCAGGCCTCCACGACGCGGGCGGTGGCGTCGGTCAGCGGGATCTCCTGCTTCTCGCCGGTGAGGCGGTCGCGCAGCTCGACGACGCCTTGGGCGAGGCCGCGGCCGACGATCAGGATGGTGGGGACGCCCAGCAGCTCGGCGTCCTTGAACTTCACGCCGGGGGAGACCGAGGGGCGGTCGTCCACCAGGACCCGCAGGCCCTTGGCCTGGAGCTCCTCGGCCAGCCGCAGCGCCACCTCGACCTGGTTGTCCTTGCCAGTGCCCACGACGTGCACGTCGGCGGGCGCCACCTCGCGCGGCCACACCAGGCCGAGCGCGTCGTGCCGCTGCTCGGCGAGCACCGCGACCGCGCGCGAGACGCCGACGCCGTAGGAGCCCATGGTGATGCGGATCGGCTTGCCGTCGGGGCCGAGGGCGTCCAGGCCGGCGGCGTCGGCGTACTTGCGGCCGAGCTGGAAGATGTGGCCGATCTCGATGCCGCGGTCGATGGCGACCGCGTGGCCGCACCTCGGGCAGTCGTCGCCGGCCCTGACCTCGGCGGCCTCGACGGTGCCGTCGGGCTCGAAGTCGCGGCCCGCCACGACGTGCGCGGCGTGCCTGCCGGGCTCGTTGGCGCCGGTCACCCAGGACGAGCCCTCCACCACGCGGGGGTCGACGAGGTAGCGGATGCCGAGCTCCTTGAGGACCTGCGGGCCGATGTAGCCGCGGACCAGGCCGGGGTGCCTGGCGAAGTCGGCCGCCTCGAAGATCTCCGGGACGCCGGGCGACAGCGACGCCTCCAGGCGCTTGAAGTCGACCTCGCGGTCCCCGGGCACCCCGATGACCAGGGTCTCGGCCTCGGCCGCGCCGGGCACACGCACCTTGACCACGACGTTCTTGAGGGTGTCCGCGGCGGTGACGCCGAGGCCGTAGTGCTCGTTGACGTAGGAGACCAGCGTCTCGATGGTCGGGGTGCCGGGGGTGTCGAGCACCCGCAGGGCGGGCCGCTCGCCGGTCACGGGGGCGGGCGGGGGCGTGAGGACCGCCTCGGCGTTGGCGGCGTACCCGCAGTTCCGGCAGGCCACGAAGGTGTCCTCGCCGGTCTCGGCGGGCGCGAGGAACTCTTCGGACGCCGAGCCGCCCATGGCGCCCGACATCGCGAAGCAGATCTTGTAGTCGATGCCGAGCCGGTCGAACAGCTTGATGTACGCCTCGCGGTGCTGCTCGTAGGAGCGCTTGAGGCCGTCGTCGTCCAGGTCGAAGGAGTAGGAGTCCTTCATGACGAACTCGCGCCCGCGCAGGATGCCCGCCCGGGGCCGCGCCTCGTCGCGATACTTCGTCTGGATCTGGTACAGGGTGACGGGGTAGTCCTTGTAGGAGGAGTACTCGCCCTTCACCATGTCGGTGAACATCTCTTCGTGGGTGGGCCCGAGCAGGTAGTCGGCGCCCTTGCGGTCCTTGAGCCGGAACAGCGTGTCGCCGTACTCGGACCACCGGCCGGTCGCCTCGTAGTACTCACGGGGCAGCAGGGCCGGGAACAGCACCTCCTGGCCGCCCATGGCGTTCATCTCTTCGCGCACCACGCGGGCGACGTTCTCCAGGACGATCTTGCCGAGCGGCAGCCAGGAGTAGACGCCGGGCGCGACGCGGCGGACGTAGCCGGCGCGGACGAGCAGCTTGTGACTCGGAACCTCCGCGTCCGCCGGATCCTCGCGCAGGGTGCGAAGGAACAGGGTGGACATACGCAGCAGCACGGCTACTCCTCGGTCGCGGGGTCGGCTGTTGAAAGATTCGGGGGGTCTGGGAGGTTGACAACTGGTGGTAGGTGTACAGGCTATCGAGTCCCCGGTGGTCGTCGCCCGCGTCGCGGGGACCGCCGGACGAGCGCGGAGGAGAGGAGAGGGTAACGGAACCGGATTATCTCGATCGCCTTCGCGGTGCGCGACTGGCCGGGAGCGCCGGGTTGAACGACAATCTGCACCATCACCCCGCGGGGCCGGTGAGCCCCGCGACGGAGGCCGCTAAGGAGGCCCCATGCCGCTTCGCGTGGCGATCGTGGGATCCGGTCCCGCCGGTATTTACACCGCCGAGGCACTGACCAAGCAGGCCGGCGAACCGGTCGAGATCGATGTGCTGGACCGGCTCCCCACCCCGTACGGGCTGGTGAGGTACGGCGTCGCCCCCGACCACACGTCGATCAAGTCGATCGCCGGCTACCTGCGCAAGGTGCTGGAGCTGCCCTCGGTACGGTTCCTCGGCGGGGTGGAGCTCGGCACGGACGTCTCGGTCGCCGACCTGGCCGCCTGTTACGACGCCGTCGTCTACTGCACGGGCGCCATGGTCGACCGGCGGCTCGGCATCCCCGGCGAGGATCTCCCCGGCAGCGTCGCCGCCACCGACTTCGTGAACTGGTACTGCGGGCATCCCGACGTGCCGCCGGAGAACTTCACGCTGGACGCCACCGACGTGGCCGTGATCGGCGTCGGCAACGTCGCGGTGGACGTGGTGCGGGTGCTGGCCCGCTCGGCCGAGGAGCTGAGCGCCACCGACGTGCCGCAGGAGGTGCTGGAGCGGCTGGCCAAGAGCCAGGTGCGCACCCTGCACATGATCGGCAGGCGCGGGCCCGAGCACGCCAAGTTCACCCTCAAGGAGCTGCGCGAGCTGGGTGACCTGGAGAACTGCGACGTGTCGGTGCGGCACGACGAGGCCGGCGAGAGCGACGTCAGCGCGCTGTCGCGGCAGGTGCGGGGGAACGTCGAGGTGCTGCGCTCCTGGTGCGTGCGGGCGTCGGCGGGACGGCCCCGGCGGCTGGACGTGCGGTTCTGGCTGCGCCCGGTGGAGATCCTCGGCACGGACCGTGTGGAGGGGCTGAAGCTGGAGCGCACCGTCCTCGCGGACGGGCGGGTCACCGGCACCGGGGAGTTCGAGGTCATCCCGGCGGGCATGGTGCTGCGCTCGGTGGGGTACCAGAGCGTGCCGCTGCCGGGGGTGCCGTTCGACGAGGCGTCCATGACCGTGCCGAACGACGCCGGGCGGGTGTCCGAGGGGCAGTACGTCGCGGGCTGGCTCAAGCGGGGCCCGACCGGGGTGATCGGCACCAACAAGTCGGACGCCGCCGAGACGGTGCGCACCCTGCTGGCCGACCTGACCGCCCGTCCCGGGCGCGCCGCCCCGGCGTCCCGGCTGGACGACCTGCTGGCCGCGCGGGACGTGAGCCCGGTGACCTACCAGCAGTGGCTGTCCATCGAGGCGGCCGAGGCGGCCCTCGCGGCGTCGCTGGGCCGGGGCGAGCACGTCAAGCTGGTCGGCCGTACCGCCATGTTCGCCGCCTGCGGCCGCATGCCCCTGCCCGGCCCCTCCCTCTGACCGTCACGGGGCGGTGCCCTCCAGGGCCATCCCGGCGCGGCGCAGGGCCGCCGTGAGCGTCTTCACGGTGGCGGGCTCGTCCATCACGCCGCCCTCGGCGTCCCTGCAGGCCTCCCAGGCGGCGACCCGGGCCGCGTAGGCGTCGAAGGCGGCCAGGTGGAAGGTGTACACCGTGGCGTAGCGGCTCACCAGGTGGGAGGGATGCATGTCCCACCCCTGGTAGAAGCCGTGCCGCAGCGAATGGCGCACCATGCCGGCGTGCGCCCGCCACAGCGCGTGCACGTCGGCGGTCGCCTCCGAGGCGGGCGCGGCGGCCAGCGAGCCGTCCGACAGCTCCACGCCGGTGCCCGCCAGTGCGGTGCGCATCACCTCGCGCGCGTGGTCGCACACCGGGTGGTCCAGGCGCTGCTCCCCCGGCGGCAGCCCGCACGCGGCGGTGTAGTCGAACACCCCGAAGTGCGCCGCGGCCAGCCGCCCGCCGAGCGAGGGCACGAGGTCGGCCGAGCGCTGGAGGAACATCACGGTCTGCGGGGCCTCCACCTGCATCTCGAACCGCAGCGCGCCCGCGTGCAGCCCGAGCCCCCGCTCCAGGCCGGCCAGGCCGGTGGCGAACTGCCCGAGGTAGGACTCCATCAGCACCTTGGGGAAGGTCACGGCGAGGCCGGGCGGGAGGCCGCCCACCCGGTCGGCGACCCCGGTGAGCAGGAGGTCCAGCGTGCGCAGGGCCCGTCCCGGGTCCCCGTCGGCGAACGACTTGACCCGGGGGCCCCACCGGCGCGGCAGCGTGCCGCCGGCGTGCGCGGCGGCCACCGCCTCGGCGGCCCGGACGGCGTGCGCGTCCTCCTCGGCGGGCGGGCGGGTGCCGTAGCCGTCCTCGAAGTCGATCCTGAGGTCCTCGACGGGCTCGGCGGCCAGTTTGCGCGCCACCCGGTCCCGCACGTCCGCCGCGAGGTCGCCGGGCACCGGCCCGAACACCTCCGCCAGCCGCCCGGCGGAGGGCAGGTGGCGCTCCAGCAGGGCGAGCGCCGCGTCGCCCCACTCCCTGGCGGTGCCGGGGCCGAAGCGGTCGGCGGGCACGTACACGGTGTGCACCGGCTGCCAGGCGTCACCCGGCCCGGGGTAGCGCCAGGACTGCTCCCGGTGCGCCGCGGCGAACCCGGGGACGTCCTGGTGGCCTCCGAGGGTGGTGCGCACCGTCAGACCGTGTCCACCAGCTCGCGCCACCGCCGCACCCGCTCGCGGTCGACGGGCGCGGACCACGACCCCCGCACGGCCCGGCCCACGTGGAACGCCCGCACCCCGTAGTCCAGCAGCGGGGGCACCAGGTGGGGTTCCAGGCCGCCGCCCGCGAGGATCAGCGGCGCGTCCCCGGCCTCGGCACGGGCGCGCAGCATCGGCAGGCCGCCCGCGATGCCTCCGGGGTCGCCGGAGGTCAAGATGGTGGCGAGATTCGGCAACAGGCGGATGGCCCGCCAGCCCGCCTGCAGGTCGGCGGCGTTGTCGACCGCGCGGTGGAACGTCCACGGCAGCGGCGTCACCGCGTGGATCAATGCCTCGGTCGCCGCCAGGTCGACCACGCCGGCCGCGTCGAGGAAGCCGAAGACGAACCCGGCCGCCCCGGCGTCGGCCAGCGAGCGCGCGGCGCGGGCCAGGTCGTCCAGCTCCTCCGGGGAGACCGTGTAACCGGCGTTGGACCGGAGCATCACCATCTGTGGCAGCGCGGACTGCTTGGTGATCGCTTCGACGGTCTCCGGCGCGGGGGTGAGCCCCCCGGCGGAGATGTCGGCCACGATCTCCAGGCGGTCCGCGCCGCCGTCTTCTGCGGCCACGGCGTCGCGCACGTCAAGCGCGATCACCTCGAGCAGCGATCCGGTCATGGGTCCAGAGATTATCCGACCGTCCTGTCCAGAGTTGGACCGCTACCAGATAGAACCCGGCGGCTGTCCGGAGTTGCCGCCGTTGCCACTCTGGACCGGATCTGACACGGTGCCGGTCAGGCCATCCCGGAGTACGACGGACGGAGCACCTGGACGCCGGGCGTGACCCTGCTCCACCGCGATGCGGGCTCGGCGGGGCCGGGTAGGTCGGCCGGCCGCTGGAACAGCGCGCCGGAGGCCCGGTGCGGCAGGTCCACGGTGCGCACGTGCCGGAAGCCGAGGCCCCGGTAGTACCCCTGAAGACCCGGGTTGTCCTTGGAGCAGTCCAGCCGCAGCCAGCTCCGGCCGGCCGCCGCCACACGCAGCGCCGCCCAGTCGAGCAGGGTCTCGCCGAGCCCGAGCCCGGCGAACGCACGTCCCACCGCCAGCTTGTGCACGTAGAACGCGGTCTCGGGCCGGTCGCCCCGGGTCCAGAACTCCGGGTCGGCGTGGTCGTCCAGGGCGAGGGTCGCCGCGGGGACCAGGCCGTCGCCGTCGGCGCCGTCCAGCACGTACAGGGTCTGCGACGCGATCAGCGGCTCGATCCGCGCGGCGGGGAAGCCCGCGGCCGGCCACTGCCGGATGCCGCGTCCGTGCAGCCAGCCCGCCGTGTCGGCCAGCAGGCGCAGTACTCCGGAAAGATCCGCCGGGGTGGCGGTACGGAGAGTGAGCGACCTGGCCTGCTGAAGGGTGTGGGGAGACATGGAGGATCCTTTCGTGGCCGTTGGTAGCGCCTCGAACACGGAACGTGCTCGGACTGGGCGTACGGCTTTCTCAGTCAAAGCCCGGGTGAAGTCCGGTCACCGCACGCGTCACGGGCGTGTCCGGCCGCGGCGGGAACGCCAGGGCGTGCGAGAGAGGGGACCGGCCACCCCCACAGGGGCCGGTCGGGGTCGGGCTCAGGTCAGCTCAGCGCGAGCTCGTACCTGATCAGATGCTTGTCGGCGGGCAGAACCGAGACGGCGACCCGGACCGGAAGGTCGTCCAGGTCGAAACCGACTCGGACATATACGACAACAGGCGTACCAGGTTCAAGTTGCAGCCGCGCGGCTTCCTCAGGAGTCGGCATGCGCGCGGAAATGTCGTCCACGACCCGGACCTGCCGGTGGCCCAGCTCCTCCAGCACGCGGTTGGCCCCCCGCGTGATGTCCGCCGGGCGGGCGATCTCCGAGTCGCGCACCAGGGCGTAGGGGAAGAAGGAGTCGTTGGTGTTGTAGGGCTGGTCGTCGACGTAACGCAGCCGGCGCCGCACCACCGCGACCGCGCGCTCCTCCAGCTGGAGGCGGGTGGCGATCTCCTCGGGCGGCTGGACGATGGAGACCTCGATCTCCTGCCCGGGCTTTCGGCCCTCCTTCGTCACCGCGTCGGCGAACGCCTCCCGGCGCACGACCCCGGGCGCGGAGTTCAGCTCGTCCTGCGGGCGCATCAGCAGAGCGCGGCGGTCGCGGACGAAGCTGCCGCGCCGGCGCATCCGGGTGATCAGGCCTTCGTTCTCCAGCTCGGCGAGCGCGAGGCGCACCGTGTTACGGCTGACCTCGTGGCTGTCCATGAGGTCCATCTCCGTAGGCAGCTGGGCACCCGGCCCGAGCTCGCCGGAGTAGATCGCCCTGCGCAGCTCGCCGGCCACCTGCTGATACAGCGTCGACCGTGCCAAATCTCACCTACGGTTGCGTCCTTTTGTACCTACGAATCTAGACGATCTCGATCTGACAGCAAACAACCCCTTGACCCGAGCCGCGCGGACCCGCATTATCCAAACGTTGGTACAAATCCATCAAAGAGTCGGCGAGGGGGTGAGGGCCTGTGCTGGCGGTTCGAGCGGGAACGGCATATCTGCCGTGGCATGATCCGCGGGAGGCGACGCGCCTGCTGCGCTACGCGCTGCACCGTGAGGGGTTCACCCACACCTACCAGAGCAGCGGCAACGGGATGTCCGTCCTCTCGGTGACCACCGAGCTGACCGTCTGGTGCCGCAAGGGCTCGTTCGTCTGGACCGAGGACGGTCTCACCGTCACTCATCCGTCCGGCGACCCCACCGGTGCGGCCCAGCTCATCAAGCGCCATCTCCGCAGGCCGGCCGAGGAGGACCCCCAGGACACCTGGGAGGACGACTCCGCGGACCGGCCGCCCGAAGACTCCGTGCGGTAAACGTCCGCCAGGACCCCAACCCTCGCCGGGGTCCTGGCGGTCGCGCCGGGGCGGTACGTGTCCTGGCGGGTCCCCCACGCCCGCCAGGACACGTTTCCGTATTTCCGGGCTGTTTTCCCATTCCCCCGCAAACCTCTCGGGAACACGTCGCCATTTCCATATGGCATGAACCCGTATGGCATGAACCCGTCCGGCGTGGCGCGACGATACGGACCGACCGGTCGGTATGGACGCTGCCGACGCCGTGCGGCATCATCGGGGGGCATGACCCTGTTCTCGGTGGAAGGCAAGACGGTCGTCGTCACGGGAGGCTCGCGCGGCATCGGCAGGATGATCGCGGCGGGCTTCGCGGAGGCGGGGGCGAGGGTGTACATCTCCTCGCGCAAGGCCGCCGACGTGGAGAAGACCGGGGCCGAGCTCGGCTGCGTCGCCGTCCCGGCCGACCTGTCCACCCCCGAGGGCGTCGAGACGCTGGCGTCCGCGGTCGCCGAGCGGGAGGACCGGCTGGACGTGCTGGTCAACAACGCCGGGGCGACCTGGGGCGCGCCGCTCGCCGACTACCCCGGGCACGCCTTCGACAAGCTGTGGGGCATCAACGTCAAAGGGGTGTTCTTCCTGACCCAGCGGTTCCTGCCGCTGCTGCGCGCCGCCGCCACCCCCGAGGACCCCGCCCGGGTCATCAACATCGGCTCGGTGGACGGCCTGCGGGTGCCCATCGTGGAGAACTACGCCTACTCGGCGGCCAAGGCGGCCGTGCACATGCTGACCCGGCACCTGGCCAAGACCCTCGCCCCGGAGTTCATCACGGTGAACGCGATCGCCCCCGGGCCGTTCGAGTCCAAGATGATGGCCTACGCCCTGGACGACCCGGGCACGAGGGCCGTGGTGGAATCGCACGTGCCGCTCGGCAGGATCGGCCGTCCGGACGACATGGCCGGGGCCGCGATCTTCCTGGCGTCCCGGGCGGGGGCGTACCTGACCGGCGCGGTGGTCCCGGTGGACGGTGGCGTCTCCACCTGCTGACGCGGAAACTTTCGCCGCATTTGTAACATAAAAAGTAAAAGATCACTCTTGTCGTGGTTACCGGGTGATGCCACGGTGATCACATGCTCAAGCGCCTTCCCGCGATCCTGCCGGTCGTGACCGCGCTGGCGTTCGCCCTCACCACGGGCGTCGCCGACGCGCACCCCTCCCCCAGACCGACCACTCCCCCCGCGTGCGACCCGGCCGGGACCGCACCGGTGTACCTGAACAAGGTGCCCGCCCCGGCGAGCGTCCTCGGCTTCGACCTCGGCTCCCGCGAGGTCACCTCCGCCGAGTCCGACACCCTGCTGACCGCGATCGACCGGGCCACCGACCGGGTCGTCTCCGGCACCCTGGCGACCACCGCCCAGGGCCGCCCGCTGAAGTACGCCATCGTCGGCAGGCCCGGCAACGTCACCAAGTCCGGCCTCGCCGCCGTCGAGAAGTCGATCAAGGCGCTGCGCGAGCCGCTCACGCCGTCCGTGCTGGCGAGCCTGATCGCCGCCCACACCCCGGCCGTACTGTGGGTGACCGGCAACGTGCACGGCAACGAGGAGAGCGGCGCCGACGCCGCGCTCAAGACCCTTTACGACCTGTCCGACCGGGACGACTGCGCCGCCCGCCGCATCCTGGACAACGCGATCGTGGTCGTGCTGCCGGTGCAGAACCCCGACGGCCGCGAGGCCGACGACCGGCGCAACGCGTACGGCTTCGACATGAACCGCGACTGGTTCGCCCGCACCCAGCCCGAGACCGACGGCAAGCTGGAGATGCTGCGCAAGTACCCGCCGCAGGTCTACATCGACGCGCACGAGCAGGGCGGCACCGCGTACTTCTTCCCGCCGAACGCCGACCCGATCCACCACGAGATCGCCGAGCCCGCGTACTCGTGGATCAGCGACCTGTACGGCCAGGCGATGATCGACGAGTTCACCAAGCGCGGCATCCCCTTCACCAACCGGGACGTCTACGACCTGCTCTACATGGGGTACGGCGACACGGTGCCGACCACCGGCTTCAACGCGGCCGGCATGACGTTCGAGAAGGGCGGCAGCTCCCCCATCGCCACCCGCACCGCCGAGCAGGCCCTCACCCAGTGGGTGACCCTGTCGGCCGCCGCGGCCAACAAGAAGAACATCCTGACCACGTGGCACGGCATGTACGCCGACGCGTTCCGGCAGGGGCTCGCGGGCCAGTTGGAGCCGAACCAGATCTACAACCCGGGCAACGAGATCATCACCCAGGTGCCCGACCGCAAGATCCGCCACTACTTCCTGCGCGCCGACGACCCGGCCAAGAAGGCGGCCGTCACGTCGATCGTGCGGCGGCTCCAGCGCATGGACGTGAAGGTCTTCACGCTGGCCAAGTCGCTCACCGTGCCGGACTTCAAGGAGTACGGCCGGGCCCCCGGGCGCGCCACGCTGCCCAAGGGCACCTACTGGATCCCGATGGCGCAGGGCCAGAAGCACTGGATCCAGGCCATGCTCGGCGAGGACAGCTACACGCCGTTCCCCTACTTCTACGACGTGACCGCCTGGAGCCTGCCGCTGCTCGCCAACGTGTCCGGCGGGTCCTCCGGCGCGCTGCTCCCCGTCCTCGGCGCCCCCGCCAAGGACGTGGCGCCCGTCGTGTCGCCGCCCGCGCCCGCCGCGGGGCCCAAGGTGGGCGTGCTGCGCCTGTCGGCCACCTCGTCGTCGGCGGTGGAGTCCACCGGGTGGCTGCGGCACCGCCTGGACCGTGACTGGAAGCTGCCGTACACGCTGCTGTCCCCCGCCGACGTGGCGGCGGGCAAGCTGGCGGGCCTCGACGTGGTGCTGGCGCCCGCCGGGCCCGCGGCCTCGGCGAACACCGCGCTCGGCCAGGCGGGCCGGGACGCGCTGCGCGCCTGGGTGAGCGACGGCGGACGGTACGTCGGCTGGAGCGGCGGCGCCCAGCTCGCCTCGCTGGCCGGGATCAGCACCGCCACCTTCACCTCGCCCACCTCCGACGTGCCCGGCTCGCTGATCCGGGTGAACGTCGCCAAGGGCCCGCTGTCGGCGGGCGTCGGCTCGACGGCCTGGCAGTTCTACGCCTACGACGCGCTGATGCGGGCCTCCGACCCGGCGCAGGTGGTGGCGTCGTACCCGGCGGCCGGATCGGCCGACTGGTTCGTGTCGGGCTTCCAGCTCGGCGCGGAGGAGCTGGGCGGCACGGCCGCGGCCCTGGACGAGCCGCTCGGCGGGGGTCATGTGGTGCTGTTCGCCGCCGAGCCCAACTTCCGGGCGTTCACCGACGGCACGTCCCGCATCCTCACCAACGCGATCGGCGCGGCCCTGCCCGCCGGGCCGGCCGCGCGGGCGCGGGCGGCGAGCCCGTCCGCCGCGCCCGTCGCGCTGCCGCCGCTGGAGTCGCCGATCCGGGTGACCGCCGCGGCGGCCGACAAGGCGAAGGTGGCCGAGGTGCTGGCGGGCTTCGGCGCCCGCTGGACCGAGGAGGCCGCGCCGGGCGGCGCCGTCCGGCTGGTCGTGGACAACCCCGAGGGGCTCGGCGTCCACGAGCACCCGTGGGCGTCCCTGCTGCCGTCGGCGCTGCGCGCCGCCGGGGTGCGGCCGATGGCCGTCGTGCTGCCGCAGGGATGACCCTCCGCCGCCCTGCTCGGCTCACAGGAGGCCGAGCAGGGCGGCGGTGAGGCGGCCGGCCGCCCCCGGGGTGTCGGACAGGTAGAGATGGGGCTCCACCAGCTCCAGTTCGATCACCGCGGGGGCACCGTCCGCGAGGCGGACCAGGTCGACCCGGGCGTACAGCGGCGTCTCCGGTAGCGTGGCGAGGACCCTGGCCGCGAGGTCCAGCTGGTCGTCGCCGGGCTCGCGGGCGAGCGTGCCGAGGTGGGTGCCCGCGGGGAGGTCCGGGGCCAGCATCGCGTTGCGGCGGCGGGCGTGGCTGAGCGCGCCGCCGAAATAGATCAGCGAGGTCTCCCCCTCGTCCTCCACCATGCCGAGGTAGGGCTGGACCATCGCCACCCGGCCACCCGCGACCAGCCGCCGGACGTGCTCCCCGGCCGCCGCGCGGTCGGCCGTGCGGATCGTGTCGCGCGCCCCCGCCGAGACCGACGGCTTGACGACGTACTCGGCGAGATCGGGCAGCTCCAGCGGATCGCCCGGCCTGATCCAGTGGGTGGGCACCGTGGGCACGCCGAGGCCGCGCAGGTAGGACTTGTCGGAGTTGAAGTCGAGCATCGCGGCCGGGTTGAGCAGCCGCGTGACGCCCTCCACCTTGTACGCCCACGCCACGAACTCGTCGCGCCGGTGGACGTAGTTCCAGGTGGAGCGCACCACCGCGGCGTCGTGGCGCTCCCAGCGGACGGCGGGATCGTCCCAGCGGACCGCCCGGCCGTCGATCCCGGCCCGCGCCCAGTCGGCCAGCACGAGCTCCCGGTCGGGGTCCGGACCGTCGTAGGTGACATATGCGACCTTCAGCACAGCTCTCCCACCCGTGAACCTGTCAGCATCGTAGGCATCGTACGGACATGTCACTTATGCCGTGATACCGCGGTCGCCGATATGCCCCCATCAGGCGTTTTAGGCCGCTGGGTTCTTCGACAGGCGGTCGCGTGGGTAGATGAATGACATGACGGGGGGGATGTCATGAAGAACGTCGCCATGGTCGTCGCGCTCGCCACCATCGCCATGTCCGGCACGATCGGCCCGGCCTCCGCCGGGGGACCGCCGGACGCCAACGAGAAGACCTACGTCAGCCGGGACCAGTACAACGTCCTCATGAGCCAGTGCCGCTACGCCGACACCCCCGCCGCGCGGGCGGACTGCCGGGCGCGCACCACGCAGAGGTACGCCGTCGGCCGCCGCCCCGCCGAGGCCCTCGACTGCCGCACCTACTCCAGCGTGACCGTCTGCGGCGAACTGGCCCTCAGCGCGCGGGAGCAGGGCTGCGTGCGCCTCGCCGTGGCCCAGGGCCTCACCGCCCGCCGCGCCGAGGTCGAGTGCTACGCCTTCTACTGACCCCGGCCGCCCACGCACCCGCCGCGCCCGCCGCGCACGGCGGGCCGTTCCCGTTCAGCCCGAGGTGCCGTACACCGGTTCCGCCTGCGGGGCGTCGGCGATGAGCTTGGCGACGGCCTCGCCGGCCTCCACCGGGCGCCACCTGGCCCCCTTGTCCACCCCCGGCCCGTGCCGCCAGCCCGTGGCGATGGAGATCATGCCCCCTTCGAGCTCGAACACCCGCCCGGTGACGTGCGCGGACTCCGGCGACCCCAGCCAGACGACCAGCGGGGCGACGTTGGCGGGATCCATTACGTCGAAGCCCGACTCCGGGGGCGCCACCATGTCGGCGAACACCTCCTCGGTGATGCGGGTGCGGGCGGCGGGCGTGATGGCGTTGACGGTCACGCCGTACTGACCGAGCTCGGCGGCCGCGGTGTAGGTGAGGGCGATGATCCCCGCCTTGGCCGCCGCGTAGTTGGCCTGGCCGACGCTGCCGAGCACCCCCGCCCCGGACGAGGTGTTGATCACGCGGGCGTCCGCCCGGTCACCGGCCTTCGAGCGCTCCCGCCAGTACGCGGCGGCGTGCCGTAGCGGCAGGAAATGCCCCTTGAGGTGGACCTGCACCACGTCATCCCACTCGTCCTCGGTCATCGAGACGATCATGCGGTCCCGGACGAAGCCCGCGTTGTTCACCAGCACGTCCAGGCCGCCGAAGGCGCTCACCGCCATCTTGACCAGCCGCGCCGCGCCGTCCCAGTCGGTCACGTCGTCACAGTTGGCGACCGCCTGGCCGCCGAGGTCGTTGATCTCCTCGGCAACCGCCCTGGCGGGCTCCGGCGAGCGTCCCCCACCGTGCGGCTCGGTGCCGAGGTCGTTGACCACCACCTTGGCGCCCTCGCGGGCGAACGCGAGCGCGTGCGCCCGCCCTATCCCCCGGCCCGCCCCGGTCACCACGACGACCCGGCCCGCGTTTATACCGCTCATTCACCGTTCCTCTTTCACTGATCATGGAAAGTTTCCCGATAAATCGCGATTTATGTATATATGACGAGGTTGACACCAACCTGGGACCTGCGGACCGGCGCTCGAACCGGCTCAGGAACGGCCGTCCAGCATGCCCGCGAGGACCTCCGCGGCGGCCTGGCCGCAGACGCGGGCCGCGCCGTGGGTGGCGATGTGCACGGCGCCGAGGTCGGTGCGGCCGGGCAGGCCCATCTCGACGACCACGGCGTCCGGCCGGGCGCCCAGCAGCAGGTCGAGCGCGGAGGTCTGCCAGGGATGCCGGTGGGCGTCCCGGACGACGATCACCAGCGGGCGCCCGGCCGCGGGGCCCAGCACGACCTCGCCGAGCACCCGGTCCGGCCCCGTCGCCGCCGACCATCCCTCCTGGTCGAACCGCACCACCGTGGTGCCGGGGAGCATCTTGGCCAGCGGCTCCCCCACCCCCCACGGCGTGTGCTTGTCGATGGCGAGGTTCATCAGCGGCGCCAGTTCCACCACGTACGGCGCCGCGCCCCCCGGCGGCACCTCCCAGTCCCCCCGGGTGACCCGCACGGCCCGCCGCGCGGCGACCAGCCCGGCCGGGGCGTCCACGCCGGGCTCCCCCGCGACGGGCGCGTCCTGCCCGCCGGAACCGGCCGTGATCCTGACCGGCCCGGCGGCGGCGGACGCGGCCGGGACGGCTCGCAGGGACTCGGTCCATGCGGTCAGCTCAGCGGTGCGGCGGGCGGCGTCGGCGAGACGTTCCTCCGGGAGCAGGCCCTCGGTGACGGCGTCGGCGATGGCGGCGCGGATGGCGAGCACCACGTCCTCGCCGGCGTTCTCGCCGCCGACGCAGATCAGGTCGGCGCCCGCCGCCACGGCCCGCGCGCTCGCGCCGCCGATGCCGTACCGCTCGGTCACCGCGGCCATCTCGATGGCGTCGGTGACGATGACGCCGCCGAAGCCCATCTCCTCGCGCAGCAGGCCGGTCAGCACCCGGCGGCTCAGCGTGGCGGGCATGCCGGGGTCGCAGGCGGCGACCAGCAGGTGCCCGGTCATGACCATGCGGACCCCCGCCTCGACGGCCGCGCGGAACGGCCGCAGCTCCACCTCGCGCAGCCGCTCGGGCGTGGCCGCCACCACGGGCAGGCCGTGGTGGGAGTCGACGGCGGTGTCGCCGTGGCCGGGGAAGTGCTTGGCACAGGCCGCGACACCCGCCGCCTGGAGCCCCCGCACCCAGGCGGCGGTGTGCCGCGACACCAGCGCGGGATCCGCGCCGAAGGACCGCAATCCGATGACCGGATTGTCGGGATTGCTGTTGACGTCCGCCGCGGGCGCGAAGTCGACGTTCACCCCGAGGACGGCCAGGTCGGCGCCGAGGCCCCGGGCGATCTCCTCGGTGAGCGCGACGTCGTCCACCACGCCGAGGGCGTAGTTGCCGGGCCGGGAGCTGCCGGTGCGGGCCTCCAGGCGGCTGACGTCGCCGGTCTCCTCGTCGACGCCGATGACGGCGTCCGGCCGCTCGGCGCGCAGCGCGGCGGTCAGCTCGGCGAGCCGGGGCAGGGTTCCGATGTTGCGGGAGAACAGCACGACGCCGGCCAGGCCCTCCCCGAGACGGCGGCGCAGCCAGTCGGGTGGCGTCTCGCCCTCGAACCCCGGCAACAGGACCGAATCGGCTAGACGCAGGAGCTCGGGGCTGCGCTTCATCACTCTCCTCGCCTGGCGGGTCGTGGCGGCTCGTGCCTGGGTACGGCGAACCGAGGGCCCGCGTCTGCGGGCCGGGGCCGTGGCCACGCGCCCTCAGAGCGGGACGCACGCCAATCTAATAGGAAAGTTTCCTATTTTCCATATCTCCGACCATTGCATTTCCCGGTTCGGCCGGTCAAAGGCGCTCGATGATGGTAGCAGCGGCCTGGTCCAGACCCGTGGACACGACCAGGAGGCCGAACCGGCCGTCCGTGCGCTCCAGCTCGTTCAGCAACGAGGTCAGCATCCGGGCACCGTGCGCGCCCAGAGGGTCGCCGAGCGCGAGCGCGCCGCCCGAGGGGTTGACCCGCTCGGGATCGGCCCTGGTCTCCCGCAGCCAGGCGAGGGCCAGGGGGGCGAACCGCTCGTCGGCCTCCACCACGTCGATGTCGTCGAGCTTCAGGCGCGCCGCGCGCAGCGCGTGCTCGGTGGCGGGGATCAGGGCGGCGAGCGGCGCGGCCGGGTCCCCGCCCCTGGCGGACATGTGGCGCAGCCGGGCCCTCGGGACCAGGCCGTGCGTCCGCACGGCCTCGTGGGAGGCGATCAGCAGGACGGCGGCGGCGTCGGCGGGCGGGGCGGCCAGGGCGGCGGTCAGCCGGTCGCCCTCGGCCCGGTGCGGCAGGGCCGCCAGTGCCTCGGGGGTGAGGTCCCGGCGCGGCGTCTCGTCGGCGAGCATCCCGAGGGCCGGCGCGATCTCGCGGGCGAAGCGGCCCGCGTCCCCCGCCGCCACCGCCCGGCGGTGGGACTCCAGCGCGTACTCCTCCAGCTCGCCCCTGGACAGCTCCCAGCGCCTGGCGACCAGCTCGGCGGCGCGCCACTCGGACGGCTCCTTGCCGCGGTAGCGGGCGGCCCAGCCCCGGGACCCGGCGGCCGGGGACACCTGCTCCCCCGCCGGGACGGCGCTCATGTTCTGCACGCCCCCGGCGACGACCAGCCGGGCGTCCCCGGCGCGCACCGCCTGGGCGGCGAAGTGGACGGCCTGCTGGCCGGATCCGGACCCGTGGTCCACGGTCACGCCGGGGACCGCCTCGGGTAACCCGGCGGCCAGCCAGGCGATCCTGGCGACGTTGCCCGCCCGGGGGCCGGGGGCGGCGGCGCCGCCGAGCACGACCTCCTCGACGGCCGCGGGATCGGCACCGGTACGATCCATCAGCGCGCGCAGCACGTGGGCGGCGAGGTCGGCGGGATGGGCCCCGGCGAGGCCGCCGCCCCGGCGGCCGACAGGGGTCCGCACCGCGCCCACGATGTACGCGTCCGCCATCACGCGCCGTCCTTCCGGTCCCTCCGCCGCGTCCGACGCGGCCCCGCATATCGGTCATCGGCAGCGTAACAAGCGCTTGGTAGCCTCTTACACCAGGGGTGAGCAGGCTTCTCGTCCCTCCCATTAGGCGAACAAGCGATTGCGTGGAGGCTCATAATGGAGGACGTGAACATGCGAAAGAACTCCGGCGGCACGGTCGCGGACACGGCCGCGGGCACCCCCTCCCGGGGAGGTTCGGCACCGAGGCGCCAGGGGGGCGCCCGGCGGGCGGGGTCGAACGGCACGGCCTCCGAGCGCCGCGACCACCTGGTCAAGCTGGCCGCCGAGCTCTTCGCGCGCAAGGGCTTCCAGGCGACCACGGTACGCGAGATCGCCGACGAGGCGGGCATCCTTTCCGGCAGTCTCTATCACCATTTCGACTCCAAAGAGACCATCGTCGACGAGGTCCTGTCCACCTTCCTCAAGGACCTGATCGGCCGCTACCGCGCGGCCCTCGACCACGGGGACGACGCCCGCACCGTGCTGTCCGAGATGGTGCGCATCGGCTTCAGCACCCTGGAGCCCCACCGCGCCGCCATCACCGTCATGCAGAACGACTGGAACTACCTGCGCTCGCTGCCCGGCGACCGTTTCGACTACCTCATCAAGGCCGAGGACGAGGTCGAGCGCATGTGGGTCGAGCAGATCAAGCGCGGCCAGTCGGAAGGCTCGTTCCGCCCCGACGTCGACCCCAAGCTCACCTACCGCATGATCCGCGACACCATCTGGGTCGCCGTCCGCTGGTTCCGCTCCGGCGGCCGCCTCAACACCACCACCCTCGCCGAGCACTACATCACCGTCCTGTTCGACGGCCTCGGCACCGGAGAACGCACCAGCCAGAAGCCCTGAACCCGCCGCCAGCGGTCCCGCCGCCGCGTACCCGGGAAGCAAGGCCGGCCGCCCCTGTCATTCGAGGATCGGGAGAGCTTCCCAGTGAGTCTGCCCCGGACGGAAAACAGCCCCCAGGTCGAGCACAGGCTGGCCGTCCTCGATTGGGACAACACCCTTCGCCCAGGTTTCACCATGTCGGACTGGGCGGCACATCTCAGCCGTGAGGGAATGTTTCCCCACGACAATCTCGCGCGAATAGATCGCATGATCGACGGCTATTCCCTGCCCGCCGGACGCGACGGGAACCACCTTCGCGGGCGCTCTTGCCACTCTGGCGATTCAGGGTCTGATCGCCTGGGGCATATCCGCGTACCGCTCCCGCAACGGAGAATTCGCCGGGCAGTGGTACGCGATCCTCTACCTGGGCGGGGGCAAGGCGAACGCCGGGAGGTCATGCGGGTACGCCAGCACGGGTCGACCCTCGACGTCTCGGTCAAACGCTATTTCCCCGACACCGAGAGCGGGTGACGGTGGAACATGAAGGTGTACTGCCACGGGAACATTCTCGTCGGGGTTTTCTACACGCTTCGCCCCAAGGCCGATCCGTCGAGCTACGGGGCGATCCTATCCTCCTGCATCGGGATCCCGGGATCAAAGAATGCAGCGTGTGGCGCGGTTACTACATCCGGCCGGATTCCGCGAGTCTCTATGAAGTGATCGCAGGGCAGGTCGATCGGCATCCCCTCATCTGGCAGCAGGTGAAGCCGGAGCAGCGGCATTACGGCCGGCAGCAGAGCACTCCTTAGCCCTTCCCCGGGAACACGGCGCCGGCGGGCACAGCGGATTGGATAGCATGACTATCCATGAGGGGGTACCATCGTCTCCATGCGCATCTCCGAGCTCAGCGCCACCTCCGGGGTGCCGGTGCCCACCATCAAGTACTACCTGCGTGAGGGGCTGCTCCCCCAGGGCGTCTCCACGGCCGCCACCCGGGCCGAGTACGGCGAGGCCCACCTGCGGCGGCTGCGGCTCATCCGGGCCCTGCTGGAGGTCGGCGGGCTCCCCGTGGCCGCGATCGCCAAGATCGTCGCGGCGGTCGAGGACGAGGACACACCCGTCCACACCATGCTCGGGACCGCTCACTACGCCCTCGCCCCGGCCGTCGAGGAGGACCCCGGGGACGAGGAACGAGCCCGGGCCCGCGGGCGCGTCGACCGGCTGATCGGCGACCTCGGCTGGCAGGTCCGGGCGGACGCCCCCACCCGGGCCGAGCTGGCCTGGATCCTGGCCCGGCTGGAGCGCCTCGGCCGTCCCGCCCCGGAAGAGGACCTGCGCCACTACGCCTCCGTCGTCATGGACCTGGTCTCCGGCCACGAGATGGGCAAGATCCCCTGGGACGGCACCCGCGAGGCCGCCGTCGAGTCCCTGGTCGTCGGCACCGTCCTGTACGGCAGGATCTTCGACGTGCTGCGCAGGCTCGCCCACGAGTCCGCCTCGGCCCGCCTCCTCGGCGCCTGACCGGGCCGGGCTCAGCCGGCGGGGCGCTCGTGCGGCGGGCGGTTCAGCAGCCAGAGCGTCGCGCTGTGGATCAGGGCGCGGTGCCCGGGACTCTCGTAGGAGCGGGCGTCGTGTCCCAGGGCGTCGTAGACCAGCCTGCCGCGGTACAGCTGCTGCGCCCAGACCAGCGGCTCGCCCTTGGAGCTGGCGAGGGGGACGACGCCGGGGACGACGGACAGGTCGCTGTAGACCTCGTCGGTCAGGGTGAAGTCCGCCAGGCCGGAGACGATGGGGTGGTCGCCCCTGAGGTGGATGTCGGCCGGGCCGCAGGGCGGGTGGTGCGAGGTGCCCCAGCGCCAGGCGGCGCCCAGCATGCGACGCCAGTGGGGCCAGTCGTCGAAGCAGATGGCGGCGGAATGCATGGCGAGCAGGCCGCCGCCGCGTTCGACGTGGGCCAGCAGGGCCGCGCGGGCCACGGGGGGCAGACGGAACGCCGCGCCGCCCTCCTGGGAGGCCGACCAGCCGCCGTCCATGCAGCAGCGCAACGCGTTGACCGTGATCAGATCGACGGCGGGGTGGTCGCGCAGCGCGCCCGCGATGTCCTCGGTGACGGTGGACTCGACGCCCACCTCGGCCATGACCTCCGCGAGCGCCGCCGACGTGACGGGGAAGTCGTGCGCGACTCCCCCCGACAGGATCAAGTTCGTCGCCACGGCCCCACCTCATCACGAATCCGGCCCGCCCACCCACACCCGTCTCACAAGTGACGAAGACGTTCCACCACCGTCATCCGCGCGTCACGGACGACGCGATTTCACGGCTCCGCCGCCTGTCCCGGGACCGCGCGGAACGTGGATGTTAGGCTCACGACCAAGTAAGCGCTTCCTTTCGCATGGAGGTTCCGATGGCCGCGCAGGGGCACTGCGATCCCCGGTTCGACCGGGTTCGCGAGGTCTTCGAGGGACATTTCGCCGCGGGTGAGGAACTCGGCGCGGCCTTCGCCGTCCATCTGGACGGGGAGCCCGTGGTGGACCTGTGGGACGGGGTCGCGGACCGGCACACCGGGCGTCCGTGGGAGCGGGACACCCCGGTGTTCTCGTACTCGTGCACCAAGGCCGTCGCCGCGACGGTGCTGCTGCGGCTGGCCGAGCGGGGGTTGGTCGACGTCACCGCGCCGGTCGCCGAAGTGTGGCCGGAGTTCGCCGCGGCGGGCAAGGAGAGGGTGACGGTCGAGCACCTGATCACCCACCAGGCGGGGCTGCCGGTGGTGGAGAGCCCGGTGCCGGTCGAGGAGTTCGGCGACATGCCCGCCATCGCGGACCGCCTGGCCGGGCAGGCGCCGCTGTGGGAGCCGGGCACCGCCCACGGCTACCACTCCATCACCTACGGCTTCCTGGCCGGCGAGGTGGTCCGCCGGGTCACCGGCAGCAGCGTGGGCGAGCTCCTGGCCGAGGAGATCGCCGGCCCGCGGGGCCTCGCGATGTGGCTCGGCGCCCCGGCCGACGTCATCACCCGCGCCGCGCGCCTGTCCGCGGGCGACCGCGTCGCCCCCGGCGCCGGCGGGAACGCCGCCGCCGAGCGGAAAGGCGCGGAGAAGGCCGGAGCGCGAAGCGCGGAGCGGGCCGCCGCGCCGGGAGCGGCGGCGGGACCGAGCCAGGATCCGTGGCAGGCGGTGGCGACGGCGGCCCTGGACCGGGACAGCCTGATGAACCGGGCGATGGCCAACCCCAACCTCGACCTGCTCAAGGGCGGCGCCAACCACCCGACGATCATGGCGGCCGGCTGGCCCGCGGTGGGGCTGATCACCACGGCGCGTGACCTGGCCGGGTTCTACCGGGACCTGGTGGCGGGCGAGCTGCTCAAGCCGGAGACGCTCCGCGACGCGACGCGCCGCCGGGTCCAGGGCCCGGACCGGGTGCTGGTCCTGGACAGCTCCTTCGGCCTCGGCTACATGCGCCCCTCCATGACCTTCCCGACCCCGCGCGCGGGCGTCGAGACGGCGTTCGGCCACAACGGCCTCGGCGGCTCCCTCGGTCTCGGCGACGTGCGGCACCGGCTCGGCATGGCGTACACGATGAACAGGCTCGTCCAGACCACCACCGGCAACGCGCGCGCCTACCGCCTGGCCGAGGCCGTTTACGACTGCCTAGACAAACCCTGAAAAACCCCACGCCTGGCCTGGAGGTATTCCTAATGGACATACCTTCCGTAATCGAATCGTCACCCCTGCGATCTACTATTCCCGTGACAATCCGCCTATCCGGTGAGACCTTCATGTCAGGAGACGGGAGCAGCACTCCGAGGGGACGACGATGAACGCCTGGTCCGTTCCGGGTTACCGGGAAGAACGCTTGCTCGGCTCAGGTGGAAGCGGCAGGGTCGTGCTCGCCACCTACGAGGAGACCGGCGCCCACGTCGCCATCAAATACCTCAGCGACGACTTACGCACCGACCCCCGGTTCCTCGCCGCGTTCCGCGAGGAAGCCCGCACGATGGTCGAGATCGACAACCCCAACATCGTGCGCTTCTACGAGTACGTGGAAAGCCCCCTCGGCGCGGCCATCGTCATGGAGCTCGTGGACGGCGTGGCGCTGCGCCGCGTCCTGCACGAGCACGGCTCCACCAGCCCCGAGGCCGCGCTGGTCGTGCTGAAGGGCTCCCTGATGGGCCTGGCCGCCGCGCACGCGTCGGGCGTCGTCCACCGCGACTACAAGCCCGAGAACGTCCTGGTCCAGGCGGACGGCGTCAGCAAGCTCGCCGACTTCGGCATCGCGACCCCCGCCGGCGTGCCGGGCATGTCCGCGGGCACCCCCACCTACATGGCGCCCGAGCAGTGGAACGGCGGCCCCGCGACCCCCGCGACCGACGTCTACGCCGCCACCTGCGTCTTCTTCGAGTGCCTCACCGGGCGCAAGCCGTTCCGCGCCGAGAACACCGCCGCCCTGCGGCACCAGCACCTGAACGGCCCGATCCCCGTGGACGCGGCGCCGGGCTCGGTGCGCTCGCTGCTCACCCGCGGCCTGGCCAAGAACCCCGTCGACCGCCCCACCACGGCCCGCGCGTTCGTCGCCGAGCTGGAGACGGCCGCGCTCGCCGCGTACGGCCCCGAGTGGGAGCAGCGCGGGCGGCGCCACCTGGCCGAGCTGGCCGCCCTGCTCGCGCTGGGCTTCCCCCTCGCGCAGCCGGCGCCCTCCACCAGCACCAGCCTGGCCCGCACCGTCCTGAAGCACCCGGCGAAGTACGCGTCGCGCATACTGGCCGGCGCCGGGATCGTCGCGGCCGGTGTGATCATCGCGCTGCTCGCCGTCAACCGCGACACGCCGGTGCAGGGCGTGTCGCTGGCCACCTCCCCCAAGCCGACGGTGCGGGCGGCGGTGCAGCCGCCGGTCGACACGACCCCCACGGCCGGCCCGTCGCCGAGCTCCGAGCCCAGTGGCACCGAGCCGTCCACGGAGATCACCCCGACCGCCTCGGGCGGACCGGCCACCGCCCCGCCGTCCGCCACCTCGACCCCGACCCCGACGAGCGGCTCGACCACCAACCCGACGCCGACGCCGACGCCGACCACCACCTCCCCCACCCCCACCCCCACCCCCACCCCCACGCCGCTGCGGGTGAGCGGCCTCGCCGTGGCCGGGTTCGACGGCAACGCGGCCACCGTGCGGCTGCGGGCCACCACCGGCCAGAACGTCACGCTCACCGCCCGCTTCGCCCAGGGGCCGTCCCGCGGCGACCTGAACCCCGCGAGCACCCGGACCGTGGTGCTGGCGGGCGCCACCGCCTACACCCGCGTGGTGGACGGCGGCTTCACCGCCCCGGCCTGCGGCACGTCCGTGTTCCGCCGGGTCTCGGTGTCGACCGCCCCGCAGTCCTCGGACGGCTCGGCGGCGAAGACCGTCGAGGTGAAGGGCCCGGCGTGCCCGCCGCCCGCCGTGGAGAACCTCGCCGTGAACTGGAACGGCCGCAGCGCCGCGATCAACGTGCGGGCCGCGGGAACCGGCCCGGTGCGGGTGGCCGTCGAGTTCACCCGCCAGGACGGCGAGGGCGCGGCGCGCGTGGTGGACCGCGCGTCTCGCACGCTGACCGGTGAGACCACCTACGCGTTCTCGGTCTCCGGCGACCTCGGCGAGGTGGCCTGCGGGAAGGCGGCGACGTTCGGGGTGCGCGTCACCACCGACAAGCCCGCCACCAACGGCACGGTGGTCAAGGAGACCCGGGTCTCCGGTCCCAAGTGCGCGCCGCCGACCGTCGCGATCACCTCCTGGAACGGCACCACGCTCACCGTCCGGGTCACCAGCGCCACCCGCGACGCGGTCGCGCTGAGCGCGGCGTTCACGCAGGCCGTCACCTCCGGGGAGCGCACCACGACGCGCGAGGCGTCCCGCTCGGCGAGCCTGTCGGGCGCCACCTCCTACACCCGGTCGTTCAGCGTGCGCTTCCCCACGCCGTCGTGCGGCTACGTGGACACCCGGCGGGTCACCGCACGGGTCTCCTCGGACCTCGGCACGGCCGCCGACTCCGCCAGCTTCGTCCGCCGTGGCCCGGCCTGCCCCGACCCGGATCCGGAGCCCACCGAGGAACCGACCGACGAGCCCACCGACGAACCCACCGAGCAGCCCACGCCGACGCGCACCCCGACCTCCCGCCCCGAGGGCGACGGACCGATCCTGACCCTCGAACTGAGGCTGAAGCTCTGACCCGTGAACCACCCCCGCCGGCGCCGCCCGGCGGCCATCCCACCATGGAGGACAGTGTGACCGCGCACGCCCAGAAGCTCGGCAACGTGCTGATCCCGGTAGGCGACCTGGACAAGGCGATCGCCTTCTACTCGGAGTCGCTGGGCCTGGCCGTGAAGTTCCGCGACGGCGACCGCTTCGCCGCGCTGGACGGCGGCGGCGTCACCGTGGCGCTGGTGGCCGGGCCCGAGCAGGTCGCCGGGGCGGTCACCGCGCCGTCGTACAAGGTGAACGACATCCAGGAGGCGGTGCGCGACCTGACGGCCGCGGGCGCCGAGCTGGTGACCGGGCCCGAGGCGGGCCCGCACGAGAGCCGGGCCGTGCTGCGCGACCCCTCGGGCAACGTCCTCGTGCTGTACTCCCCGCTGTAGGTCCGCGGTCTCACTGGAACGGCAGTGAGTCCACGACGGGCCGCACCGGCCGCGACGGCTGGTCCTCGCCCGCCGGGCGGTGCGCGAGGGTGAACCAGATCGTCTTGCCGATCCCGGTGGGAACGGGGTCCACCCCCCATCCGTCGGTGAGCGCGGCGACGATGCGCAGACCGCGGCCGTGCTCGCGGTCTGCGCCCGCCTCGCGGATCCTCGGCCAGCCGGGGCCGCGGTCGGTCACCGCGCCGGACAGCACGCCGCGCGCGGCGCGCAGGGTGAGCAGGATCGGCGGGCCGCCGTGGATGAGGGCGTTGCCCAGCAGCTCGGAGACCACTAACACCACGTCGTCGACGAGACCGGGCATCTGCCACCCGGTCAGCGTCTCGCGCACCAGCGCGCGGCATTTCGCGCTGACGCCCGGGTCGGCGGGCAGTTCCCAGCGGACCTCACGATGGCGGGGCGCAGTGCTGGTCATCATGATCTCCCGGGCCTTTCACGCTCAGGGACGGCTCGGCCGCATGACGGCCTTCCGGCACCGGGCGGCGTCGGCCCGGTGACGTGGCGGACCTTTACCTTCCGGTGGGCGGCCCAGGCGCCAACAGGCGCTCGCGCGGGGTGCGTCTGTAGGCCGGAACCCCGGATCCGGCGCCCACGCGGCCGGTCGTGACAGAAACCGGTGGTCTGGCCGCCGATTACCGGCAACCCTCCGTAGCCGGTGCGATCCTTTGGCTACTCTCGGTGTCGGCAGTACGCATCCACGGGGGTCGGAGGGTACGCGATGCCACGTAAGCCACGCAGTCTCAAAGAGGAAATGGATCGCCTCACCGCGGAGCTCCGCGAACGCGGCGCGACATGGACCGAGATCGCACACGAGTACCGCAGGCGCTACCGGCTCAACGCCCGGCAGGCGTTCCGCGAGGCGCACAGGTTCACCCAGGAACGTGTCGTCGATGAGTGGAAGGCCCGATGGCCCTCCGAGCCGTTCAGCGTCCGCAAGCTGGGCTCGTGGGAGGCCTGGCCGGGGCTCACCGGCAACGAGCCGCCGCTCGCCGGGCTGAACCGCCTGGCACGCGTCTACCGCTGCCGCGCGAGCGACCTGGTGGACGGCGAGGACCACACCGGCGGCGACGAGAACCTCGTCGTGCCCCGGGCGCGCAGCGGGCCGCCGGCCCTCACCGGCATTTCCTTCAGTGACATCAAGGGCATCCTGCCGGGTGAGCCGCTCACCGGCCCGATGCCCCCAGGAGAACAGCGTGATCGGGAGTTCGAACAGCTCGTCCACGCATTCACGGATTGGGCAACCCAGATGAATCGACGTGACGTCCTCGCCCTGATCGGGGCGGCCGCCACCTCCGCGTACGCCGCGCCGTCCCCGGCCAGGCCGAACGCCGAAGAGACCCAGCGCCTCACGCTGGCGGCGGCCGACCCGAGCCGGGTGGACGAAGCGACGGTCGGCCACATCGAGTCGGCGCTGCGCCACTGCATGCGCCAGGAGGACGCACTCGGGCCGCAGGCGATCGTCGCCACCGTGCTGGCCCAGCAGCACCTCGTCACCTCCCTGCTGTCGGCGGGGGTGGACGAGCACATGCGCGGCAAGCTGTTGTCGCTGCTGGCGGACATCCGGCGGTGCACCGCGTGGATGTTGTTCAACCTCAACGACTTCCGCGGCGCGGACTACTACTACGCGCAGGCCAGGAACGCCGCGCACCAGGGCGACGACGACGCCATGTGCAGCATGGTGCTGGCCAACTGGAGCCAGCTCGCCTCCTGGCGGGGCGACCCTCGCCTCGGGGTGGAGCACGCGCTCGGCGCGTTCGCCTGGGGGCAGCGGGCGGGCAGCAAGATGCTGATGGCGTACGCCAGCGACGTGGGCGCCCGCGCGTACGCGGCCGTGGTGCGGCGCACGCCGAAGAGCGAGCGGCGCAAGGACCACACGCGGTGCTTCCGCCTGGTGGACCAGGCGCAGCGGGAGCTGGCCGCCGCCGACGAGAACGACCCGGCCGCCCGGCTCGTCCCCTTCTACGGCGAGGGACAACATCTGTCCACCCGGGCGGGGTGCCTGCTCGACACCGGCGACCCCGCACAGGCGCTGGAGGTGGCGCGCACCGCCGCGGCGGGCATCGACCCGTCGTTCGTGCGCAACGTCGCCTACATCAAGCTGAAGACCGCGCAGGCGCATCTCGCGCTGCGCCACATCGACGAGGCGTGCGAGGAACTCGGCGAGGCCGCCCGGCTGGCGCGGCACAACACCTCCCCCCGGCTGGTGCGCTCGGTCGTGGAGACCCGCGAGCAGCTGAGCCCGTGGCAGCGCACCGGCAGCGTCGCGGCCCTGGACGAGCGCCTGCACGCCGCCCGTCTCATCGCCTAGACCATTTCATTACCCGGGGGGCCCTCCCGGTTTTCGTCCCTTATTCCGCTCTTATCTCGATTGGATAACTTCCCTGGCACGGCCCGCCGACGGCAGGCGGGCGGAATGAGACACGGGGAGGCCGAGAATGGGGCTCACGTCGACATGGCTCGCGATTCTGGCGATCGTGCTCGCGGCAGGGGGCCTGACCGGCTCGGCCCTGTGGATCTGGCCGAGGCTCAGCGCCCGCACCTGGCCCGCCGTGGCCGGCCGCGTCGGCGTGCTCGCGGGCACACAGGCGCTCACCCTGATGGCGCTCGGCCTGCTCGTCAACAACTATTTCGGCTTCTACGGTTCCTGGAGCGACCTGCTCGGCACCGGCTCCGCACCGGTGCCCGCGGTCCGCGAGGTGGAGGCGCCGGACTCGGCGCCCCGCGGCGTGGCGCCGGCTCCCGAGGAGGTGAATCCGGGCGGGCGGGCGCACGGAATACAGGTGATCCGCTCGGCGAACGTCTATATTCCGGGAAAGACTCATAAATCCGCGGGGCGGCTGAGTGAAGTGATGATTCCCGGCGCCGCCACCGGGCTGAGCACCCTCGCCTACATTTATCTGCCCCCGCAGTATTTTGCCAAGGAATACGAGAACACCCGGTTCCCCGTGATCGTCGGGCTGACCGGCTACCCAGGTGATCCGCGCAACCTCATCAGCCGCATGAACATGCCCGCCGTCGCCGCCCGGGCCATCGAGGAGGGGCGGATGCCGCCCACCGTCCTCGTGCTCACCCGTCCGACCGTCGCGCCGCCGCGCGACACCGAGTGCATGGACGTGCCGGGCGGCCCGCAGGTGGAGTCCTACTTCACCAGGGACCTCAAGCGGGCGGTCGCCGGGTCGCTGCGGGTCGCCACCACCGCGGCGGGCTGGGGCGTGCTCGGCGGCTCCACCGGCGGCTACTGCGCGCTCAAGCTGAGCATGCGCCACCCGGAGGCGTACTCGGCCGCCGTGTCGCTGTCGGGCTACTTCCAGTCGCCGGTCGACGCCACCACCGGCGACCTGTTCGGCGGCAGCAGGCGGCTGCGTAACGAGAACGACCTGATGTGGCGGCTGTCCCACCTGCCGCATCCGCCGGTCTCGGTCCTGGTGACGACCAGCAGGCAGGGCGAGTCCAACTATCTGTCCACGCTGCGGTTCCTGGACGCGGTCCGCTCCCCGATGCGGGCGGCCTCGCTGATCCTGCCGAGCGGCGGCCACAACTTCACCACCTGGAATCGTGAGCTGCCGCAGGCGCTCCCCTGGCTGGCCCGCCGTCTCGACGCCCGGCCGCACGCCCCGGCGCCGGTCCCGGTGCCCGCCCCCGACTCGCGCAGGCCGCGCACGACGAGCTGACCTGGAAGTTCTCCGGATCCCGGCGCGCGACGGCCCGCCGGGATCTACCCCGGCATGCCCGATTCGTCATGACATGTCGGTTTTAGTCATGTTTGAGTAAAGATTTGGGTCGGACGGTAACATCCGGCGCCCGGCGCCCCCCGGGCGAAAACCCCGGCGGCGTAAGGCTTTCCGCGCGGGACCCCCGCGCCGGACCCCGTGCCGGTAGGCGCAAGCGTCCACTTGGCACCCTTTTGACCTGCGCTTTTCCTGGCTAACGTGCTCCTCCACCTGTTGTTCCCCTCCGGCGCCGCCCCAGCGCCGGCACGCAGTGGAAGGACTCTCGACTTCCCATGTCCCCAGAACTGCACGAAATGATCCAGCTGCTCAAGAGCCAGCTCGGCTACAGCGAGCACGGCGGCGGCTACACCAAGTTCGGTGATTGGTACGGCAAGACCGTCGAGTTCGACTCCGACTACTCCGCCCAGCCGTGGTGCGACATGTTCCTGTCGTGGGCCGCGCACAAGCTCGGCTACGACGAGTGGTTCGGCCAGTTCGCCTACACCGTGGGCCACGCCGAGTGGTTCATCTCCCACGACGCCTGGGGTGACACTCCCGAGCCCGGGGCGGTGGTGTTCTACGACTGGAGCGGAGCGGGCGAGGTCGACGGCATCGACCACGTCGGCATGGTGATCGACGTCGACGGCGACACCATCCACACCATCGAGGGCAACGTCGACGGCCAGTTCGTCCGCGAGAAGACCCGCGACCAGGACTACGTCGTCGGCTACGGCTACCCCGACCAGGTGAAGGCCCAGCAGGAGGCCGAGGCCATGGCCTCCGCCCCCGCCCCGGCGCCCGCCCCCGGCGTCGCCAAGGCCGTGCACGCCGCCCACACCGCCGCCCCGGCGCCGGCCCAGCCCGCCCCGGTCGCCCACCCGGTCTCCGATTCCGGCGTCGTCACCGCCGGATACCCCTTCTCCGGCCCCGGCGCCTACGTGATCGCCGGTGTTCCGGTCTCCGGACCCGGCGCGTCCGGTGTCGCCGCCGCCGGTCTCGCCACGGTCCCCGGTGAGGCCATGCCCGGCTACGTCACCCTGCTGGTGCCGCTGCTGGTCGCCCTGCTGGCCGTCGTCGCCTGTGTCCGCGCCCGGCGCACCCGGCGCCTCAGCCGGTGATCCGGCCCGTCTTGACCCCGCGGACGAAGGCCGCCCACCCGCCCCAGGTGACCGTGAGGACCGGGCCGCGGGACCTCTTCGAGTCGCGCACCATGTAGACCGGCCCGCCCGCCGGGCCCACCCCCCGCACCACCGCCACCTCGACGCACTCACCGCCGGTCGTCGCGCTGCGTGTGCTCCTGCGCCACCGGACTGAAGGCTGGTCCATGCGGGGGTCTCCTTCGTCGGACGCCGTCACGTCATCTGGTCGGCCACGCGCGAGATCAGGGCGCGGGACTCCTCCGGGCCGAGCGCCCGTGCGCGCAGGTGATCGAACAGCCGGACGTACGCCTCTTTGTCGGCCTGCTTCTCGAGGTACAGGCTTCCCTGCCGGTATTCGACGTACACCACGTCCGCGTCCCCGTCCTCGGGGAACCCCAGCACGGTGAACGCCCCGTGCATGCCCGGGTGCGACCCGGCGGCGAACGGCAGCACCTGCACCGTCGTCCCGGCGATCCCCGACACCTTCACCAGATGCCGCAGCTGCTCCCGCATCGTGGCCCGCCCGCCGACCTCGCGCCACAGCGCGGCCTCGTTCAGCACGGCGCACGTGCGCGGGGGGTCGCCCGCGGTCAGGCGTTCCTGCCGCTTCAGCCGCACCGCCACCTGCCGCGCCACGGCGTCCTCGGGCACGGCGGGCAGCTCGGCCGCGAACAGCGCCCGGGCGTACGCCTCGGTCTGCAGCAGGCCGCCGACCACCTCGGCCTGGTACGAGCGGATCCGGGCGGCCTCCTCCTCCAGGCCGACGTAGACCTCGAAACCCGGGTGGAAGGTGTCGGCGTACTGGTGCCACCAGCCGCGCCTGCGCGCCTCGCGGGCGAGGGTCATCAGCTCGTCCCGCGGCGCGCCGGTGACGTCGTACAGCTCCAGGAGCAGGGAGACGTCCGCGGGCCTGGCGGTCGCCGAGCCGTTCTCTATCTTCGTGACGGTGGCGGGCGCGCAGCCGACCCACTCCGCCACCTCCTCGCGTGTCCTGCCGGACGCCTGCCGAAGACGGCGCAACTCCGCGGCCAGTCTCCGGCGACGCACCGTCGGGCTGGTTCGGCTTGCCATGATGTCCCTCCTGAGGGGCAACTCGTCCACTAAGAACAGAGGACCGTGGAACCGTTCCGGCAGCACGGCTTTACAGCCGGCGGCACCAGGGTCATCATCCCAAAGTAATCGGATGACTGCGTAGAGTTTCCACCAACGCACGGCCTCGTCAACGGTTCGACCGACCGGCGACGACGAGTAGAGAGCGAGGACGTCAATGGCGACGGTTCAGCTGCTCGGCGACTTCACGTTTCCCGGAGTGGTGGCGGAGGTCCCCCCGGCCCGCCGCGCGGTTCGCCGCGCCGCCGCCCGCCATCTCCAGGTGCCCGACACGACGGAGCATCCGGCACTCGAAGTCGTGGAACTGCTCACCTGCGAGGTCATCACCAACGCTCTGCGCCACACCGTCTCCGGCCTGGACGGCGGCGAGGTCCGCGTCCGCCTCCTCGCCACCGTGGAGACCTTCCGCGTCGAGGTGCTGGACCAGGGCGCCATCGGCTCCATCCCCGAGATCTGCGTCCCCGACCCCATGTCCGAGTGCGGCCGCGGCATGTTCCTCGTCGAGGCCCTCTCCAAGGAATGGGGCGCCACCCGCAACCGCACCGGCACCCGCACGTGGTTCGAGGTCCCCTTCTAGGGATACGCCGAGGCGCGCGGGCCGCGTGACCATGGCGATCGATCCTGGACGTATCACCATATAGCCGGACTTCGTGGCCCACCGGTCACCATCCCGGAATCCGGGGATTGGCGGCGCAAAACCTAACCGGATACGGTACGACGCGTGCCGGCCGACATCGCCGCCCGGGTGGGCCTGACCGAGAACACCTCGGCCCGCCGCCGTACCGATCACGGAGGGCGGTGAAGGGTGGAGCGGCACACCTCCGGGCGACCCGCCACACTTCGCGCCATCGAGTCGGCGCTGCTCAGGCCGCCGGTGACGATCCTGATCCACGGCGAGGCGGGGATCGGCAAGACGCACATGCTGGCCGAGGCCGAAACCCTGGCCAGGAACATGGGATACCGCGTGCTGCACGGGCAGGCCCGCGACTTCGGCACCGGTCTGGCCTACGCCTCGCTCACCGACGCGCTCGGCGCGCTGCACGACGACCCCGCGGCCGGCGAGCCGCTGCGGGAACTGCTGGCGGCCATCGACGAGGCCGCACTCGGCGCCGCCGGTTCCGCGCCCGCCGTCCGCACCGCCAACCTCCTGGAACGCCTGCCGGGACGCACGCTGCTCGCCGTCGACGACCTGCACCTGGCCGACGACGACACGCTCGGCGTGTTGTCCTACCTGCCGCGCCGGGTGCGCGACCTGACCGTGGCCGGGACGGCGCGGCGGCTGCCCGCGATGGACGCCGACCTCGTCGTCCGGCTCGACCCCCTCTCGCTGGACGAGGTGACCGCGCTGGTCACCGACCTGATCGGCCGCACCCCGAGCGAGACGATCGTGCGGCAGGTGCACAGGGAGAGCCGCGGCAACCCGTGGTTCGCGCGCGAGGCGGTGCTGACCCTGGTGCAGGGCGGCGCCGTGCGGTCCGCGCACCCCGGCACGCGGCGCGGCGCCATGCTCACCCGGCTGTTCCAGCGTGACCAGGGCGGCAGGAACCTCGCCCGCGTGCTCGCGGCGCTGCGCCACACCCGTCCGGCCGGTCCCGACGACCTCGGCGCGCTCGCCGAGGTCGCGGGGCTCGGACCCGGCGAGGCCGAGCGCGCGTTCGACGGGCTGGTGCGGGACGGCGTGGTCGTCGTCACCGACGACGGCGCCTTCGAGTTCGCCCACCCGCTGGTCGCCGAGGCGTTGTACGCCGACCTCGGCCCGGCCGAGCGGCGCGGCGTGCACGCCAGGATCGCCGAGCTGCTGCGGCGGCAGGGCCTCAGCGGCACCCGGCGGGTGCTGGAATGGGCCACGCACGTCGCGGCGGGCGGCCAGAGCGCCGAGGCGCTGCCCGCGATGCTGCGCGCGGCCGAGCTGACCCGCTGGACGGCGCCGCTGTCGGCCGGCCACTGGTACGGCCGGGCCGCCGAGCTCGCCTCCGGCGAGGAGCGCGGCGTGCTACTGGCCCGGCAGTCGCTGTCGTACTGGAAGGGGTCCCGGCCCTCGGACGCGCTGCGCGCCGGGCAGGCGGCGCTGGCCGTGCTCACGCCCGGGCGGCGGCACACCAGGACCGCGCAGACGATGGTGAACGCGGCGCACTCCATGGGGCAGTACGAGCTGGCGGTGTCGATCGCCACCGAGCAGCTGCCCGCCGCCGACGACCGCACGGCGCTGCTCGCCCAGCAGGCCGTGATCAGCACCCAGCTCGGGATGGACTCCTCGGAGCTGACGGCGCAGGCGTGGCGCGCGCTGCCGGAGTGCCCGCCGCAGGACATGGTGATCGCGCTGAGCGCGCTGGCGGGCAACGCCATCATCAAAGGCCGGTGGGAGGAGACCGAGCGGGCGCTGGACACCATGCTGTCCACGTCCGCCGCGCTGCCGCCCGCGGCGCGGCTGGCGGCGCTGGAGTCCGCGGCGCACCTGCTCGCCGGGGGCGGGGTGCGCAGCCGCACCATCGACCTGCTCTCCCAGGCCGAGGAGATCTACCGCGGCCTCGGCTGGCACAACATCGCGGGACAGCACGTGCGCACCATGGCGGTGGTGCGGCGGCTCGGCGGCGAGTGGGAGCACGCGCTGCGCGACATCCGCTCCGACGCCGTCTCCCTCACCGAGGCCGGGCTCTGGGAGAACCTCTCGCTGCTGCGCAACATCGAGCTGGAGATCCTGCTCGACCAGGGCCGGTACGACGAGGCCGAGCCGCTGCTCGCCGACCCGCCGCCCAACTGCGTGATGCAGGTGTCCCTGCGCGCGGTGTTCCGCGCCCGGTACGCCGTCGGCCGCGGCGACCGCGCCGCCGCGGCCCGCCTGCTGGACGAGGCGGTCGCCACCGGCCCGCCGGACGTGCTGCACCGGGCGTACGGCATGCGGGTCATCATGCACGGCGTCGCGGGCGAGATCGGCCCCGCCCGCGAGGCCGCCACCGCGCTCGCCGAGGTCGCCAAGACCGGGACGCCACGCGCCCGGCTGGTCGCCGACCTCGCGCTCGGCGCCGCCTTCCGCGACCGCGACCACACCGAGGCCGCGCTGGAGGCCGCCCGCGCCGACGGCCTGAAGTTCGAGGAGGCCAGGGCCCGCCTGATCCTCGGCGGTCTCGGCGACTCCCAGCAGCTGGTCCGCGCCCACGCCATCTTCACCGACCTCGGCGCCGTCCCCTGGCAGAGCCGCGCCGCCATCGCCCTGAAGGCCGCCGGTCTGGCCCCCGCCACCGTGGCCCCCCTCACGCCCGCGGAGCGCCGCGTCATCGAGCTGGTGGCCGGCGGCCTGTCCAACCCGCAGATCGCCGAGGAGCTCCACTACAGCCGCAAGACCGTCGAGGTGTACCTCACCCGGGTCTACGCCAAGACCGGCCTGCGCTCCCGCGTGGAGCTGGCGGTGGCGTTCGAACGCGGCGAGGTCTGAAGGCGCCGGCGCGCAGCTGTAGGGATCTCCCTACTGATGCGCCGGGACCGTTCCGCGACAGGGTTGGCGCATGACATCGCCGATCCTCGACCACGCGGAAGACGTCTGGCGCGGCTCGGTGTCACCGCGGGAGATGCCGCTGCGGGACCTGCGCTCGAGGGGGGCGCAGGAGGTCGCCGAGGGCGTGGTCATGTGGCCGGCCTTCGGGAATGTTTACGGCGTCCGAGGCGATGGCGGCCTGGCTCTGTTCGACACAGGGAACGTCGTGGACGCGCAGAACGCGCACGCGGCGATCCGGGGGTGGTCGGACGAGCCGGTCCGCTACGCGATCTACTCGCACGGGCACTTCGACCACGTGGCCGGCATGGCGCCGTTCGACGCCGAGACGGGGCCGCGGCCGAACGTCGTCGCGCACGAGAACGTCGCGGCGCGGTTCACCCGGTACGCGAGGACGGCCGGCTACAACACGGTCATCAACCAGCGGCAGTTCGGCTTCACCACGCTGACCTGGCCCGCGGCCTACCGCACGCCCGACCTGACCTACCGGGACCGGATGGCCGTCACGCTCGGCGACGTGACCTTCGACATGCGGCACGCCCGCGGCGAGACCGACGACGCCACCTGGGCGTTCCTGCCCGAGCGCGGGGTCCTGCTGACCGGCGACCTGTTCGTCTGGGTCACGCCGAACGCCGGCAACCCGCAGAAGGTGCAGCGCTATCCCGACGAGTGGGCCGTCGCCCTGCGCGCGATGGCCGCCCTGGACGCCGAGGTGCTGCTGCCCGGACACGGCCTGCCCATCGTGGGTGCCGGGCGGGTGCGCCAGGCGCTGATCGACACGGCCGACTACCTGGACAGCCTCGTCGACCAGACCCTGGACATGATGAACGCCGGGGCCCGCCTCAACGAGATCCTGCTGTCCGTGCGCGCCCCGGGTGAACTGGCCGACCGGCCCTACCTCCAGCCGTACTACGACGAGCCGGAGTTCGTGGTCCGCAACATCTGGCGCCTCTACGGCGGCTGGCACGACGGTGACCCCGCTCACCTGAAGCCTCCCGCGGACGCCGTCCTCGCCGGCGCGCTGGCCGAGCTCGCGGGCGGCGCCCGTCCCATCGCCGCCCGCGCCGCGCGGGCCGCCGCCGACGGGGACCTCCGCCTGGCCTGCCAGCTGGCCGAGTTCGCCACGCAGGCGGCCCCCGCCGACGGAAAGGTCCACGAGGTCCGCGCCCGGGTCTACATGCTCCGCGTCCAGGAGGAGACCTCGATCATGGCCAGGGGCGTCTACACCTGGGCCGCCGCCGAGTCCCGCAGCGCCATCACCCAGGAGGACCTGCTGGACGTCTACCACGACATCGCCGGCGGTGAGCTCTGGTGGGTCCCCCCCGCCACCGACTGAGCCCCGCCCCGGGCGGGAAGGGCTCAGAAGAGGACGGACATGAAGGTGTCGACCTCGCGGAAGCCCGCGCGGCGGTACGCGGCGCGGGCGGCCGTGTTGAAGTCGTTCACGTAGAGGGTGACGGTGGGCGCGAAACGGCGCAGGGTGTGGTCGACGATGGCGGCCATGCCGGACACCGAGTGACCCTGGCCGCGGTGGTCGGGGTGGACCCAGACGCCCTGGATCTGGCAGGCCTGCGGGGTCACCGCGCCGACTTCGGCCTTGAAGACGACCTTGCCGTCCTCGATGCGGGCGAAGGAGCGGCCGATCCGGATCAGCTCGGCCACCCGGGAGCGGTAGAGCGCGCCGCCGTCACCGAGGTCGGGAGAGATGCCGACCTCTTCGGTGAACATGGCCACGCAGGCCGGGAGCAGGGTGGAGAACTCGTCCGGGCGAACCTGGCGTACCAGGGGATCGGGCGGGACGGGGGACGGCGCGGAGGTCGCCATGACAGGCTGGGCCCAGCGGATGGCGCGGGCCGCGCCCCAATAGGGCTCCAGGCGTTCCCAGAGCTTCTCCACCGCGTCGGCCGGGCCGACGATTGACGAGCAACGGCGGCCCTGCCTGCGCGCGCGGTCCGCGAACGCCTGAATCGCCTCGGGTCCGGCGTTGACCGGGACGAGATTGGCGCCGGCGTAGCAGAGGGAGGTCAGCCCGCCACGCGGGCCCAATCCCCACATCTGACCGCCGAGACGCGCCGGATTCAATCCCACGGACCGGACCCGGGAGGCGACGAAGACGTTGGCGACCGGGTCCGCGTCCAGGAGCGCCAGCACCTCTTCGCGGTCGTGATCGTCGAGCACGCGCGACGCCGATGTACGCAGCATCACGC
Source organism: Sphaerisporangium aureirubrum (assembly GCF_042658925.1). Taxonomy (NCBI): domain Bacteria; kingdom Bacillati; phylum Actinomycetota; class Actinomycetes; order Streptosporangiales; family Streptosporangiaceae; genus Sphaerisporangium; species Sphaerisporangium aureirubrum. The sequence goes on along the minus strand of NZ_JBHSRF010000042.1, from coordinate 26,849 downwards.
GCCCAGCCTACGCGACCATCCCGATTTTGGAACGAACCGACCCTACCCACCGCCGTTCCCTCTCTTCACCTCCCCGGCCCATCACATCCGCGTCGACACCTGACGCCGGAACACAAGACCACGAACCCCCACGTCACCCCCAGGGGGTACCCCGCCCAGGCGCCGCACCCCGCAGAGGAACCCCGGCACCCGACGAGGACTCGAACCCCCGCGAAGACTCGAAACCCAGCGAAGATTCGACACGCAGCGGGCCTTCGACACGCAGCGGGCCTTCGACACGCAGCGGGCCTTCGACACGCAGCGGGCCTTCGACACGCAGCGGGCGTTCGACACGCAGCGGGCGTTCGACACGCAGCGGGGACTCGACACCCAGAGGGCCCTCAGCGCCCAGCGGGACCCCGGCACCCAGCGGGACTCCGGCACTCAACGGCACCCCGGCACCCAGCGGCACCCCGGCACCCAGCGGCACCCCGGCACTCAACGGGCCCCCGGCACCCAGCGGGACCCCGGCTCGTGACGGGACCCCGGCGTCCAGGGGAGCCATGACGCGCAGCGGGGACTTGGTGTGGGACGGGGGCTTGTCCGTGGCGCCCTTGGGGGTGGGAGTGGGGGGGATCGGGCGGGGGGCGGGAGTGGCGGGGCAGGTGGCGTCGGCGTGGCGGGAGCGCCGGCGGGTGGCGGGGCCGGGGACGGTGGCATCGCGGAGGTAGGAGGCGAGGTGCTGGTCGACGCAGAAGTTGCCGCCGAGGGACACGCCGTGGTTGCCGCCGCCCTCCACCAGGAGCCGCGAGGACGGGAAGCGGTCGCGGATGCGCAGTGCGCCCCCGAACGGGGTGGCGGCGTCGTGGCGGGACTGGACCAGCAGCAGAGGCGGCAGGCCGGCGGCGCCGCCGACCCGGACGGGCTTGCCGCCGGGCTCGGGCCAGAAGGCGCACGGGGCGTTGTACCAGGCGTTGGCCCACGCCATGAACGGCGACTTGGCGTTCACCTCGGTGGTGTCGGCCAGCCAGCGCGACCAGTCGCGCGGCCACGCGGCGTCGCGGCACTGCACCGCGAGGTACACCGCGTAGTTGTTCTCGGCGGCGGCATCGTGGTCCACGTGACGGCGGTACGCGTTCACCAGGCCCTCCGCCTGGCCCTTGCGGACGTACGACGAGAACGCGGCGGCGAACGTCGGCCAGACGATGTCGGTGTACCCGCCGACGGTGTAGATGTCGTCCAACTCGCTGGGCCCGACCAGGCCGCCCGCGGGCTTGGCGGCCAGCCTGCCTCGCATGCCGTACCAGGCGGCCGACACCGCGCCCTCGGTGCGGCCGACGTGGTAGACGTCGTGGTGGCGCGCCACCCAGGCCAGGAAGGCGCGGTGGCGCCGGTCGAAGGCGTGGTCCTGCGCGATGTTGGCGTCGTACCACACGCCCTCGGGGTCGACCACGCTGTCGAGCACCATGCGCTTCACCCGGCTCGGGAACAGCGTGGCGTACACCGCGCCGAGGTAGGTGCCGTAGGAGTAGCCGAGGTAGCTGATCTTCTCTTCGCCGAGGGCCCGGCGGATGACGTCCATGTCCCGCGCGGAGTTCTCGGAGGTCATGTGGGGCAGCAGCCAGCCCCAGCGGACGCCGCACGCCACGGCGTACTGCTTGGCGCGGGCGAGCAGGGCGGCCTGGGCCGCGTCGTTCTTCGGCACCTGGTCCAGGCGCGGCGCGGCGAAGTGTTTCCTCGGGTCGGCGCAGCTCAGCGAGGGCTCGCTGTTCCCGACGCCCCGGGGGTCGAAGCCGATCACGTCGTAGCGCGCCGCGACGTCCTTCGGCAGGGCGGCCGCGACGTAACGGGCGAGGGCGACGCCGGAGGCGCCGGGACCGCCCGGGTTGACGAGCAGCGACCCGAGATGGCCGCTGGTGCCGGAGGCGATCCCCTTGATGCGGTTGAGCGCCAGGGCGATGGACGGACCGTCCGGTTTGGTGTAGTCGAGCGGGACACGCACGACGGCGCACTGGACGGCCGGCGCCTTCGCCCCGGGGCAGGCACCCCACGACACCCCGTCACCGGGCCGCGCGGCCCGCGCGCTCGCCCCGCCGGTCAGGCCGCCGAGCAGCACCGCCATGCCGGCCACGACACCAAGAACCCGCTTCACCCGTCACTCCCCCACCGCCGGGCACGGCGGCGCCCGCTGCGGCGCCCGGCACCCGGCCTCGACCTGCCATCGTTAAGTAGTCACTTGATCGCACAGTGTAGCGACGGCAACGCTACCACCGGCCCAGGGACGCTCCGGGCGTGCTGTGGACAAGGGGACCGGCCACCATCGGCCACACGCCGCGGGCACGCCAGCGGCGGGTCAGTACGAGACGCGCTGGAGGGCGACCATGGCCGCGTCGTCCCCGAGACGGCCCCCCACATAGGCCAGCAGGTCCGCGCGCACGTACTCGACCAGGGCCCTGGGCCCGTCCCCCTGCCACTTGGCCATCCTCTCGGCCAGGGGATAGAACACCCCGTCGGGATCGCGCGCCTCCACCACCCCGTCGGTGTACAGCAGCAGCGTGTCCCCGGCCTCGAAGGCGAACGTCGCCACCTGGCACTCGGCGTGCGCCAGTTCGCCGAGGCCGAGCGGGACGGTGGGCCGGGCCACGGCGAGGAACGTGACCTCGTGCGAGCGCACCAGCAGGGGCGGCGGGTGCCCGCAGTTGATCATCTTCAGCACCGGGAGGTCGTCCGGCACCTCCAGCACGGCCGCGGTGATGAAGTTCTCGATGACCTCGGAGCAGTCGGCCGCGCGCTCGGCGTACTCGGCCGCGACGCTCTCCTCCAGGTGCCCGACCACCTGCGGCAGGGTCGCCCGCCGCCGCGCGGCCTCCCGGAACGCGCCGAGGAACACCGTCGCGTCCGACACCGACGGCATCCCCTTGCCCCGCACGTCGCCGATCACCAGCCGGGTCCCCGTGGCGACGCGCACACCCGCGTACAGGTCGCCGCCGATCTGGGCCTCCTCCTCCGCGGCCAGGTAGACGCAGGCGACCTCCAGCGGCCCGATCCGGGGCGGCAGAGGGCGCAGCAGCGCGTGCTGGGCCGCCTCGGACACCGACCGCACCCGGGTCAGCTCCTCCCGGTGGCGGTCGCGGATGAAGGAGAAGAGCACGAGGAACGCGGTGACCACGATCAGCGCCAGTAGCTCCGCCCGCATGACCAGCGTGCCGATCAGGTCGTCGACGACGTCGAGCAGCAGGTGGTCGACGACGGCCAGGGCGCCGATCACGGCGGTCAGCCGCGGCCCCGCGAACGAGGCGGTGATCGCGGGCGCCGTCACCAGCAGGGGGGTCAGCCGCACCTCCCACGGCACCACCAGCTCCAGCACGGTGATCACCAGGATCAGACCGACCGGTATCGCCACCAGGACGTGACCCGGCCGCCACGACAGGTGCTGATCAGGCATGCGAGCCCAAGGTCGCACCCTTCTTGCTTACACCAGCCGCTCACCGCGCAGGAAGGGCGCGCCAGTCCCCCGTCAGCCCACGCGGGCCCGACCTACCAGGTCGGACGGTACGCGGCCCGGGGCGGCACACGCCCCCGCGAAACGCCCTCCCACGCCCATGCGCCGGGCCGGACCTGGGGACGGCATGACCCGGCGCGAGAGACGGTTGCCCCAGGGCCGGGAAACGGTTGACCCGGAGAAGGCCGGCGGACGACCGTCCGTGGCCCGCCGGCCCGGGCCGGGCCGGCAACCACTTACGGGCCCGTTGAGACCGGGAGACGGTCAGCTGACGACCCCTACGGGCCCGCGGAAATCAGGAGACTGTCAGCTGACGACCACCTGCGGGCCCGTACCGGCCTCGGCGTCGTCGGCGGGGCCCATCTCCTCGGCGAGGCGGAGGGCCTCCTCGATGAGGGTCTCCACGATCTGGGACTCGGGGACGGTCTTGACGACCTTGCCCTTGACGAAGATCTGGCCCTTGCCGTTGCCGGACGCCACGCCGAGGTCGGCCTCGCGGGCCTCCCCCGGGCCGTTGACGACGCAGCCCATCACCGCGACCCGCAGCGGCACCGGCAAGCCGTCCAGCCCGGCCTGCACCCGCTCGGCCAGGGTGTACACGTCGACCTGCGCCCGCCCGCACGAGGGGCACGACACGATCTCCAGGCCCCGCTTGCGGAGGTTGAGCGATTCGAGGATGGCGAGGCCGACCTTGACCTCCTCCACCGGGGGCGCCGACAGCGACACGCGGATGGTGTCCCCGATGCCCTCGGCCAGCAGCGCCCCGAAGGCCACGGCCGACTTGACCGTCCCCTGGAACGTGGGTCCCGCCTCGGTCACCCCGAGGTGCAGGGGGTAGTCGCACCGCGCGGCGAGCAAGCGGTAGGCCTGGACCATCACCACGGGGTCGTGGTGCTTGACCGAGATCTTCAGGTCGGTGAAGCCGTGCTCCTCGAACAGCGAGCACTCCCACAGCGCGGACTCGACCAGCGCCTCGGGGGTGGCTTTGCCGTACTTGGCCATGATGCGCTCGTCCAGCGAGCCGGCGTTGACGCCGATGCGGATCGGCACGCCCGCCTGACCGGCCTCGCGCGCGATCTCGGCGACCTTGTCGTCGAACCGCTTGATGTTGCCGGGGTTGACCCGGACCGCCGCGCACCCGGCCTCGATGGCGGCGAAGACGTACCGCGGCTGGAAGTGGATGTCGGCGATCACCGGGATCTGCGACTTGCGGGCGATGATCGGCAGCGCCTCGGCGTCGTCGTTGGAGGGGACCGCGACCCGGACGATCTGGCAGCCGGAGGCGGTCAGCTCGGCGATCTGCTGCAGTGTGGCGTTGATGTCGGCGGTCACCGTGGTGGTCATCGACTGCACGGACACGGGCGCGTCCCCGCCCACCGGCACCGAGCCCACCATGATCTGCCGGGTGACCCGCCGCTCGGCGATCGGCTTGGTCCGGACCGACGGAATCCCCAGATCAACAGATGTCATATTTTCCAGCACCTTGGGTGTTCGGCGACACGCTCAGACCTCCCCAGTTTAGGTACCCCGCCGGACCGGACGGCGACTCAGGGCGGCAAAGGCGGCCCATTCAGGCCACCACCAGCTCCCCCGCCCGCGCCCGCGCCCAGGAGTCCGCCGCGAGCACCTCGCCCACCGACTCCGCGGGCGTGACGGTGTGCTCGCCAACCACGGCGGCCACGGTGTCCACGATGCCGGGGAACGGCAGCCGCCCGGCCAGGAACGCCGCCACGCACACCTCGTTGGCCGCGTTGTACACGGCGGGCGCGGTGCCGCCCTGCCCGCCGACGTGCCGCGCCAGCGCGACGGCCGGGAACGCCTGGTCGTCCAGCGGCTCGAAGGTCCAGGTGTGCGCCTTGGTCCAGTCGACCGGGCGGGCCGCCCCGGCGACCCTGGCGGGCCAGCCGAGGGTCAGCGAGATCGGCAGCCGCATGTCGGGCGGGCTGGCCTGGGCGATGGTGGAGCCGTCCACGAACTCGACCATGGAGTGGATGACCGACTGCGGGTGGACGACCACGGTGATGCGGTCGAAGGGGATGTCGAACAGCAGGCTGGCCTCGATGACCTCCAGCCCCTTGTTGACCAGGGTCGCGGAGTTGAGGGTGATCATCTGCCCCATGTCCCACGTGGGGTGGCGCAGCGCCTGCTCGGGCGTGACGCCGGTCAGCTCGTCGCGCTTACGCCCCCGGAACGGCCCCCCGCTGGCGGTGACGACGAGCCGCCGCACCACCGCCGGGTCGTACCCGGAGGGCCCGGCCGCCCACAGGCACTGGGCGAGCGCCGAGTGCTCGGAGTCGACCGGCAGGATGCTCCCGGGGCCGGCCAGCCGCTTCACCAGCGGGCCGCCGATGATCAGCGACTCCTTGTTGGCCAGGGCCAGCACCCGCCCGGCCTCCAGCGCGGCCAGCGTGGAGGTGAGGCCGACGGCCCCGGTGATGCCGTTCAGCACGACGTCGCACGGCCACGCGGCAACCTCGGCCACGCCCTCGGCGCCGGCCAGGACGCGCACGGACGGCCCGACCGCCTCGCGCAGCTCCGCGACGGCCCGCTCGTCGGCGACCGCCACCACCTCGGGCCGGAAGCGCTCCACCTGGCGGGCCAGCAGGCCGATCTGCCCGCCGCCCGCCACCAGTCCGGCGACCCGGAACCGGCCGGGCTCGCGCTGGATGACGTCCAGCGCCTGGGTGCCGACCGAGCCGGTTGATCCGAGCACGACGACGGCCCGGGGGCCGGCGGGAGCGGCGCCGGCGATTCCGGCCGGTGCCGCGAGAGGCGTCTGCATGTCCCCATTATCGCGGCCGCGCCGCCGCCCGCCCGGCCACCGTCCGCAGTCGGCCGGGACACCTCGCCCGGGGACGTTTCCCGTCACCACAGCGACGGGTGAGAAACCTGCTGATAAATGCCCGAATCCCGCCATATCCGTCTAGGTGAATCACGAGAAATGCGGCGATCCACGCCACTACGGTCCCCCGACAGGACATGGCACCCGACCCACCCGGGAGCCGGCCGGGACAACGCACCGTGCGCGCCGTTCGCGCGTTCGCGCGCACTGGTCCCGCCGGGGCCGCCCGGGTCGAGCACGCCCCACAGCACGGAGGACCGAATGCATCCCACGACACGACGCCTGCTGCCTATCGCCGTCATCGCACCGGTCGCGGCGGCGGGCGTCCTGCTGTCCGCCCCCGCCTCCGGCGACAGCGCGGCCAAGCCGGCCGCCCCGCGACCCATCGTCCACGACGCGGCCGACTCCAAGACCGAGCAGCGCGACGTCAAGCAGTTCTGGACCGTGGCCAAGATGGCCGCCGCCAAGCCGCTCACCATCACCAGGTCCCGCAACGGCCGCACCACGGCCGCCCCCTCCACCGGCGGCAAGGCCGTGATGATCAAGCCGGTCGCCCCGGCCGCGGCCCGCGTCGTCCGAAAGGGCGCCGCCCCGGCCGAGGAGCCGTCCCCGGCGCCGGAGACCACCCCCTCCGCCGCCGCGACGCCCACGCCGAGCCCGAGCGCGAGCCCGAGCCCCACCCCGTCCGCCTCCCTGCTCGCCGCCCGCTCCTCGGGCGCCCCGTGGACCGGCGCGGGCGCCATCGTGAAGACCGAGGGCCGGGTCTTCTTCACCTACCAGGGCCGCAACGCGTCGTGCTCGGGCACCGCGGTGAGCAGCGCCAACAAGAGCGTGGTCGTCACCGCCGGGCACTGCGTGAAGCTCGGCGGCGCCTTCCACACCAACTGGGTGTTCGTCCCCGGCTACAACGCGGGCAACCGCCCGCACGGCACCTGGATCGCCACCAGCCTGCTCACCACGCCGCAGTGGAACGCCAGCGAGGACATGAACTACGACATGGCCGCGGCCGTCGTCGCCCCCCTCAACGGCCAGCGCCTGGTGGACGTGGTCGGCGGGCAGGGCGTGGCGTTCAACCAGGGCCGCAGGAAGCAGATGTACGCCTTCGGCTACCCGGCGGCCAGCCCCTACGACGGCTCCAAGATGATCTATTGCAGCGGCCGGGCGTTCGACGACTTCCTGCTGTCCAGCGACCACGGGCTCACCTGCGACATGACCGGCGGCTCCAGCGGCGGCGGGTGGTTCATCAACTTCAACGAGACCACCGGCGCGGGCACGCTGAACTCGGTGAACAGCTTCAAGTACAACTTCGCGTCGTTCTGGATGTTCGGCCCGTACTTCGGCAACGAGGCCCAGGCCGTCTACACCGCCGCGCAGAACGAGGGCACCACCTGATTTACCGAAAGCGTCGGCGCGGGCACTCTGGGTAGTCCACACTCGGGAGCCATGACCCCGATCCTCCCGCTGATCACCACCGTGCCGCTCGTCGCCGGGCTGCTGGCGGCCGTCCCCGCGGATCAGGGACCGGCCGCCCGGCCCGGCGGCGCGGGCCCGGGGGCCGGTCCGGTGGCCCCCGGGCAGGTGGTGGCCGGGCACACCGCCACCCGCACGGCGGCCGAGCGCCGCCGAGCGCTCGGCCACTGGACCCCCGAGCGCATGGCGCGCGCCATGCCGGCGACGCTGCTCGGCACCTTCCCCCGCCCGAAGCTGCTCCCGATGCGTTCAAGGGCCGCCAGGCCGGCCACCAGGGGGTCGCGGTGGGCCGCGGGCGGCGCGGTGTCACGCACCACGGGGCGGGTCTTCCTCACGATGCGCGGCACCGACTACGTCTGCTCGGCGGGCGTGGTGCGCAGCCGCAACATGGACGTGGTGGTCACCGCCGGCCACTGCGTCAAGGACGGCGCGGGCCCCTGGGCGGAGAACTGGACGTTCGTCCCCGGCTACGAGGCCGGGCACAGGCCGTTCGGCGCCTTCACCGCCCGCCGCATGTTCGTCCCCGAGCCGTGGTCGGCCAGGGGCGACGACAGCTACGACCTCGCGATGGTCGCCGTCGCGCCCGCCGCCGGGCGCCACCTGACCCAGGTGGTCGGCGGCCAGGACATCGCGTTCAACCGGCCGCGCGGCGCCCGCGCGTTCGGCTTCGGCTTCCCCGCCGACCCGCCCTACGACGGCGAGCACCTGGTCTACTGCGCGGGCGCACCGCACGGGGACCCCCACCGGCAGACCCACGACCAGGGCATCCGGTGCGACCTGACCGCCGGGTCCAGCGGCGGCCCCTGGCTCAGCTCGTTCGACCCGGCGACCGGCCGGGGCGTGGTGACGTCGGTCAGCAGCTTCAAGTACAGCGACGACGCCACCACGATGTACGGCCCCTACTTCGGGGACCAGGCCAGGCGGCTGTTCGAGGTGGCGCAGAATGCCTGAGCCGCTACAGCGCGAGCCCGGTGAGCACCATCACCTTCTCGTAGGTGTAGTCCTCCATGGCCGAGCGCAGCCCCTCGCGTCCGATGCCCGACTCCTTGAGGCCGCCGTACGGCATCTGGTCGGCCCGGTACGACGGCACGTCGCCGACGATCACCCCGCCGACCTCCAGTTCCTTGGCCGCGCGGAACGCCACCCCGATGTCCCGGGTGAACACCCCCGCCTGCAGGCCGAACTTCGAGTCGTTGACCGCCTGGAACGCCTCGTCCACCGAGGCGACCGGCTGGAGCACCAGCACCGGCCCGAAGACCTCCTCGCGCACCACCTTGGCCTCGTCCGGCACGTCGGCGAGCACGGTCGGCGCGATCGTGGCGCCGTCCCTGCCGCCCCCGGTGAGCACCCGGGCACCGCCCTCGACGGCCTCGGCGATCCACCGCTCCACCCGCTCGGCCGCGTCCGCCGACACCATCGGCCCGACCTGCGTCTTGTCGTCGGCGGGGTCGCCGACCACGAGGCTCTCCACCGCGGCCAGCAGCTTGGCCGTGAACGCCTCGCGTACCGGCTCCTCCACGATCACCCGCTGAACGGCGATGCAGCTCTGCCCGGCCTGGTAGTTGGAGAACAACGCGATCCTGGCCGCCGCCCAGTCGAGGTCGGCGTCGGCGAGCACCACCGCCGCGGCGTTGCCACCGAGCTCCAGGGTGACGTGCTTGCGCGGCACCCGGTCCTTGAGCGCGAAGCCGACCGGCCCGGAGCCGGTGAACGACACCACCGGCAGCCGCGGGTCGTCGACCAGCGCGCCCGCCCGCTCGTTGGGCACCGGCAGGACCGAGAACATCCCGGCCGGCAGATCGGTCTCGGCCAGCAGCTCGCCGAGAAGCAGCGCGGACAGCGGGGTGGCCGGGGCGGGCTTCACCAGCACCGGCGCGCCGACCGCGATGGCCGGGGCCACCTTGTGCGCCACCAGGTTGAGCGGGAAGTTGAACGGCGTGATGGCCAGCACCGGCCCGTACGGCTGCCTGGACACATAGGCCAGGCGACCGGCCGCGGCGGGCTCGGTGTCCAGCCGCTGCACGGCGCCGCTGAACCTCCTGGCCTCCTCGGCGGCGAAGCGGAAGGTCGACACGGCGCGGCTCACCTCGCCGCGCGCCCAGAAGACGGGCTTGCCGTTCTCCGCGCTGATCAGCCGGGCGATCTCCTCGGCCCGCTCGGCCAGGCGCCGCGACACGTGGGCCAGCGCCTCGGCCCGCACATGGATCGGCAGGCCCGCGGCCTCCTTGCGCACCGCGTGCGCGGCGGCCACCGCCTCCTCCACCTGCTCGGGGGCAGGCACCGACGCGACGCCGACGACCCGTCCGTCGTGGGAGTTGGTCACCGTCAGCTCGGCGTCACCGGTCGCGGGCGATCCGGCGAGCCAGAAGGGGTGTACGTCCATGCTTCCGACCGTATGTCAGGACGGGCGGGCCGGCTCCACTCCAGTGCGGACAAGCGAAACGTGGCACCGCTACATCCCGCATAAGGCACCGTCTTTCCCTTTTCTGTAACAGACATGCCGCGATTTATGGATGATTCATTGTTGAGCGGTTTGAAGCTCTCAGCACATGGTTAAGTCACCATGCGGGTCCGCGCGGGACCCTTGTGGAGAAGGGGTCAGGTCTCTCATGGGTTCGCCGGCGCCGCCGCTCGGTCTTCAGGGTGCGTACTCAGCGGCAGGCCAGACCTCTCAGGAAGAGCTCCGCAGCCGCCTCATCGCCGTCGCGGGCCAGCTTCTCCTCACGCACGGTGCCGACAGCCTGACGGTCCGCCGGATCGCGGCCGAGGCGGGGTGCTCGACCACCGTCGTCTACACGATGTTCGGCAACAAGGAAGGCCTGGCCGAGGCGATCTACCTCGAGGGCTTCGAGCGGTTCCGCCGTCGGCTCGCGGCCGTGCCGCGCCATCCCGACCCGCTGACCTACCTCGCGTCCCTCGGCCCCGCCTACCGCGAGGCGTGCCTGGCCGAGCCGGGGTTCTACAGCGTGATGTTCGAGAAGGCCATCCCCGGCTTCGAGCCGAGCGAGCGGGCCCGCACCCTGGCCAGGGCCGCGGTCAACATCCTGGACCGCGCCATCGCCGACTGCATCGCGGCCGGGTACATGGTGCCCACCCAGCCCCGCAAGATCGCCGACTGCCTGTGGGCCGCCGCGCAGGGCGCCGTCAGCCTGGAACGCGCCGGTCACCTCCGCGACGACCAGGTCTACCTCTCGGTCACCATAGCGGCCATCAGCCGCTACCTGATCTACAAGGACGCCCTGCCGGTCTCCCTCTGACCGGCGACGCGGCCGGGTCTCCCCCGGCGGCTCAGCGCTTGAGCGGCGCCCGGGGCCGGGCGGACAGCGCCACCCACAGCTCGGCGCGCACCGCCGGGTCGTCCAGGTCCCGGCCGAGCAGCTCGCCGACCCGGCGCATGCGGTACCGCAGGGTGTGCCGGTGCACCCCGAGCCGTTGCGCCGCGGCGTCCCAGTGCCCGTTGCACGCCAGGTAGGCCCGCAGCGACTCCACCAGGTCGGCCCGCGAGCCGTACTCCCGCAGCGGCGCGAGCAGCGACGTGGCGAACCCCGACAGCAGGCCGGGGTCGACCAGCGACAGCAGGCCCTGCCCGGCGAGGTCGGCGAAACGGGTCACCGGGCCCGCGGAGCCGAGGGCGAGCCGGGCCTGGTCCAGGCCGGTGGCCAGCTCGTCCTGCCGCACCGGCGCGCTGACCCCCACCCGGCCGCGCGTCCCGGCGATCCCGGCGGCCCGCTCGGCCTCCCCCGCCGGGACCAGCGCCACCACCAGGCCGTCCCACGGCGCGGTGAAGCCGGGCAGCGCGTCGTACAGGGCCTCGGCGTCGTGCGGCTCGCAGGCCAGCACCGTGACCGGCCCGGCCGGCAGCCCGCCGCCGAGCGCCTCGATCGCCCGTCCGGCCGCCTCGTGCTCCCCGGCGAGCAGCAGCTCCAGCACGGCCGCGCGGACCCGGCGGGCCGCGGCGAGCTGGTCCCGGCCCCGGGCCAGCGACAACGCGAGCAGTGAACCCGCGGTGTTGACCACGGTCTGCCCGACCGGCGTGAACGGCCCGGCCGCCCCGGCCGCGAAGAACCCCCCGAGCCTGTGCCGTTCCCCGAGCGGACGCACGACGACGTGCTCGCCCGGCGCGGACAGCGCCAGGCTGGCGGGCGCGCCCGGGGAGCGCAGCCGTCCGAGCTCGGCCCGCACCAGCGCCGTCCCCGCCGCGGCGCCCTCCCCCGCGGCGTGCAGCGGCTCGCCGTCCGGGCCGAGCAGCACCGCCCACCCGTGGATCTCCCTGGCGAGCCTGTCGACCACCGCCGCGAGCCCGCCGGGCCGCAGCGCCGCCCGGGTCAGGCGCTCCTGGGCGGCGAAGGCGCTGCTCAGCTCCTCGTACCGCTCGGCGGCCAGCAGCTCGCTGACGGCCTTGCCGACGGCGATGAACGGCGTCTGCCGCGGCACCTCGACCAGCGGCATCCCCGCCTCGGCCGCCGCCGCCACGAACTCCGGCGGCACGTCGTCGTGCCCGAGGCCGACCCCGAAGCCCATCCCGGCGACCCCGCGCCCGACCAGCCGGGAGACGTACGGCCCGGCGTCTTGCGGGGTGAGCCGCATCCCGGTGGTGAGCACAAGCTCGTCGCCTTCGAGGAACGGGGTGGGGTCCTCCAGCTCGCTGACCGCGACCCAGCGGACGGGGCGGTCCAGCGCCGCGACGCCGGCGAGCACCCGCAGTCCCAGCGAGGTGATCCCCACCACGCGCCGTAGGATCGGCGCCATCACAGCCCCCCAGCCCGTCGGGACTTGTACACCCTGGACAAGCAGGATGTCCACATTGTGCCATGTCGCCGGGTCGGCAGCCGGGGGTGGCCGCCGTACCGTCGGGAGCATGAGCATCGAGCACGACGCACACGCCTCCGGCCGGCCGGCCATCACCGAGGGCGGGCCCTCGCTGCCGCAGGAACGCCGCCTGGTGACGGCGATCCCGGGGCCGAGGTCGCAGGAGATGTTCGCCCGCAAGCGCTCGGCCGTGCCGCCGGGCATCGGCACCACGCTGCCGGTGTTCGTCACGCACGCCGGGGGCGGCGTGGTGGTGGACGCCGACGGCAACTCCCTGATCGACTTCGGCTCGGGCATCGCGGTGACCACGGTGGGCAACGCCGCGCCGCGCGTGGTGGAGCGGGTGCGCAGGCAGGTCGGCGATTTCACCCACACCTGCTTCATGGTCACGCCGTACGAGTCGTACGTCGAGGTCTGCGAGAAGCTGAACGCCCTCACGCCCGGCGACCACGAGAAGCGGTCGTTCCTCGTCAACTCCGGCGCCGAGGCCGTGGAGAACGCCGTGAAGGTGGCCAGGCACGCGACGGGCCGCCAGGCCGTTGTGGTGTTCGACCACGGCTACCACGGCCGCACGCTGCTCACCATGACGCTCACGGCCAAGAACATGCCCTACAAGCAGGGCTTCGGGCCGTATGCCCCCGAGGTGTACCGCATGCCGATGGCCTACCCGTTCCGCTGGCCGGGCGGGGCGGAGAACTGCGCGGCCGAGGCGCTGGCGCAGGTGACCGACGCGATCGACAAGCAGATCGGCGCGCACAACGTCGCCGCCATCGTGATCGAGCCGATCCAGGGCGAGGGCGGTTTCATCGAGCCCGCCCGCGGCTTCCTGCCCGGCCTGCTGGAGTACGCCAGGGCCAACGGCATCGTGTTCGTCGCCGACGAGGTGCAGACCGGCTTCGCCCGCACCGGCCACCTGTTCGCGTGCGAGGACGAGGGCCTGGTGCCCGACATCATCTGCACGGCCAAGGGCATCGCGGGCGGCCTGCCGCTGGCCGCGGTGACCGGCAGGGCCGAACTGCTGGACGCCGTGCACGTCGGCGGCCTCGGCGGCACCTACGGCGGCAATCCGCTGGCGTGCGAGGCGGCGCTGGCCGTGCTGGAGACCATCGAGGCGGACGGCCTGGTGGAGCGGGCCCGCCGCATCGGCGACCTGATGCTGCCGCGGCTGCGGGCGCTGGCGGAGCGGTTCGACGTGGTGGGCGACGTGCGGGGGCGGGGCGCGATGACCGCCATCGAGCTGGTGGTGCCCGGGTCCGCGGAGCCGGACGCCGCGGTGACCGGCGAGGTGGCGCGGCGCTGCCACGCCGAGGGCCTGCTGGTGCTGACGGCGGGGACGTACGGCAATGTGCTGCGTTTTCTGCCGCCGCTGTCGATCTCGGATGCATTGGTAGACGAAGGGCTGTCGATCCTGGAAAAGGCCATCTCGTCCGTTTAGCCATCCCGGCGGAGGGCACCCGGCTTGCCGCCGGGTGCACCTTTTGTCGTTAAGAGCCGGACACGATGCCGGCGATTTAACCGCTCCTTGGCATCCCCGTAGTCGATCACGGTGGGTTACCCGGTTATAACGGTTCGGGTATGAGACGTCCACACCACTGGAGCGTGATGAGCTGGGATCCGGCCGGAGCGGCACGGCGCACCCCGACGTTCGACCCTGAACACCTGACCGCCCCGCAGCGCGACGGCGACGCCTGCGTGGTCTGCCACAAGAAATGGCCACGTCCCCGCGTCAAGGCCGGCCGCCTCCCCGACGGCTCGCCGGTGATGGCCTGCGACGACTGCGCCAAGTCCCTCCAGCCGGCCACCCCCGCGCCCCGCCGCAACCCGCACCCGCGCCGCGCGGCGACCCCCTAGCCGGGCACGAGCTCGCGCCAGCGGGCCGTCCAGTCGGCGTAGTCGGTGCAGCCGGTGTCCTCGCCGCCGCAGTCGCGGGTAGGCCGGACCGCGAAGTGGATCTTTTTCACCCACGCCTGGTCGTCCATGCGGTACGCGTCGCAGACCCGGGCGGCACGGCCGGTGCAGGCCTCCGCGTTGGCCGGGGCGAAGCCGGTCCACGTGGCCGCCTGGCGCTGCGCGTCCGGCGAGCCGATCCAGTCGAGCCAGCGGTAGGCGCAGTTGGGGCTGGCCGGGCGGGCCGCGAGCATCCAGGAGTCGACCCAGCCGGTGGTCTCCCGCTGCGGCACCGCCCGCACCGGACGGCCGGCGCGGCGCAGCAGGTCCTGCTGGTAGGGCACGGTGCGCGTCATGCTCACCGCGCCGGAGGTCAGCCCCTGCAGCGGCTCGACGGTCTCGGTCCAGTACGTACGCTCGGCGCGCCGCTCGGCGAGCAGCGCCACCGCCGCGTCGAGCTGGGCCGGGGTGAGCTCGAAGGGGTCGCGGACGCCCAGGGCGGGGCGGGTCGTGCGCAGGGCCAGCGCGGCGTCGGCGATGGACAGCGGGGCGTCCCGCAGCGACATCGAGCCCGGCCTGGAGAAGATCGACGCGGCGTCCAGGCCGCGTTCGGTGCCCGCGGTGAGGGTGACGTAGGACCCCCACAGGTACGGCACGCCGTACACCTCGTCCCCGGACACGGCGGTGCGCTGCGTGCGCAGCCAGCGGGGGATGTCGTCGTAGTGGGGCAGCAGGGACGTGGTGATCGGGGCGGCCCTGCGCTCCGCGATCAGCCGTCCGGCGACCTCCGGCGGCGCCGAGATCACGTCGTAGGTGACGCGCCGCGCCATGGCGTCCATCTCGCCGGGCGAAGGCGGGTAGCGCAGGTTGACCTTGCAGCCGGTGTCGCGCTCGAACGGCCCCACCCAGTTGACCTGGGGGTCGTACCCGCCGTACTCGGCGTACCCGCGCGGCGCGAGCACCGTCACCGAGCCCTCGCCCGGCCCGATCGTCTTGGTCGGCGAGGGGGACGGCGTGGGCGTCGTCGCCGGGGTGGGCGGCGCGGCCGTGGTCCGCCGGGCCGACGCCGCGGGGCCGGGCACCGACACGGCCCCGGCGCGCGGCGTGACCGGCGTGACCGGCGCCGTCGTACCCGCGGGCCCGTCCCCGGAGGAGGCGCAGCCCGGCAGGACCACCGCCGCCGCGGCGAGCAGGGCCGTCAGGCCGTAACGCCGCCGCCTCACCTGTGCTCCACCCCCGCCCCCTCGGTACGCGCGCTGCCCGCAGCCTATCGGGCACCACGGACACCGGCGGGTGGGGCGCGGTGAACGGCCGCTACCCGTTGGTGGGGAAGCCGAGGTTCACCCCGCCGTGGCTCGGGTCGAGCCAGCGGGAGGTGATCACCTTGCCCCTGGTGTAGAAGTGCACGCCCTCGGTGCCGTGGACGTGGGTGTCGCCGAACAGGGAGGACTTCCAGCCGCCGAAGCTGTAGTAGGCCATCGGGACGGGGATCGGCACGTTGACGCCGACCATGCCCACCTCGACCTCGTTCTGGAATCGGCGGGCGGCGCCGCCGTCGTTGGTGAACACGGCGGTGCCGTTGCCGTACTCGGTCTCGTTGATGACGCGCAGGCCCTCGTCGTAGGAGCCGACCCTGACCACCGACAGCACGGGGCCGAAGATCTCGTCGCGGTGCACCGACGTGCCGGGGCGCACGTGGTCGATCACCGTGGGGCCGAGCCAGAAGCCGGGGGTGCGGGCCGCGACGGTGCCGCCCTTGACCGGGGTCTCGCGGCCGTCCACCACGAGCTTGGCGCCCTCGGCGAGCGCGGTGTCGAGGTAGGAGGCCACCTTGTCGCGGTGCGTCCCGGTGACCAGGGGCCCCATGTCGGACTCGGGGTCGTCGCCGGGGCCGACGGTCAGCCTGCCCACCCGGTCGACGATCTTGGCCACCAGCTCGTCGCCGACCGGGTCGACGGCGAGCACGACGGAGATCGCCATGCACCGCTCCCCCGCCGAGCCGAACCCGGCGTTGACGGCCGCGTCGGCCACCAGGTCCAGGTCGGCGTCCGGCAGCACGAGCATGTGGTTCTTCGCGCCGCCGAGCGCCTGCACCCGCTTACCGTTGGCGGTACCCGTCTGGTAGACGTACCGCGCGATCGGCGTGGAGCCGACGAACGACACCGCCCGCACGTCGGGGTGCTCCAGCAGCCGGTCCACCGCCGCCTTGTCGCCCTGCACGACGTTGAACACGCCGTCCGGCAGCCCCGCCTCCTTCCACAGCCGCGCCATCAGCAGCGACGCCGACGGGTCGCGCTCGGACGGCTTGAGGACGAAGGTGTTGCCGCAGGCGACGGCGACCGGGAACATCCACATCGGCACCATGGCCGGGAAGTTGAACGGCGTGATGCCCGCCACGACGCCGAGCGGCTGGCGGATGGAGAAGGAGTCGACGCCGGTGGAGACGTTCTCCGAGAAGCCGCCCTTGAGCAGGTGCGGGATCCCGCAGGCGAACTCCACCACCTCCAGGCCGCGGGCCACCTCGCCGAGCGCGTCCGAGTGCACCTTGCCGTGCTCGGCGCTGATCAGCGCGGCCAGCTCGTCACGGTGCCGGTCCATCAGCTCGCGGAACGCGAACAGCACCTTCGACCGCCGGGTCAGCGAGGAGTCGCGCCACCCGGGGAACGCCGCGCGCGCGGCGGCCACCGCCGCGTCCACGTCCGCGGGGGCCGCCAGGTCGACGTACCCGGCGACCTCGCCGGTGGCCGGGTCGAAGATCTCGCCCCGCCGCCCGCCGCCCGCGGTCTCGGCGCCGCCGATCCAATGGCCGGCGTGTCTCATACGGCCGCCTCCTCGTTGACGGTCTCCAGCGCGGCGACGAGGAGGCCTAGCCCTTCGCGGGCCTCGTCCTCGGTGAGGGTGAGCGGCGGCGCCATGCGCAGCGCGTGGCCGTACAGGCCGCCCTTGCCGACGAGCAGGCCGAGCTTCTTGGTCTCCTCCAGCATCCGGGCGGCCAGCGGGGGCGACGGCTCGCCGGTGGCGGGGTCGACCAGGTCCACCGCGAACATCAGGCCCTTGCCGCGCACGCCGCCCACGATGGGCAGGCGGGGCGCGGCCTCGCGCAGCCCGTCGATGAGGACGGCGCCGGTGACGGCGGCCCGGGACTGCAGGTCGTGGTCGAGCACGTAGTCCAGGGTGGCGCTCGCCGCGGCCATGGCGATCGGGTTGCCGCCGAAGGTGGACAGGCCGATGGCCTTCGGGCCGTCCATCAGGTCGCCGCGCGCGACGACGCCGCCCACCGCGAACCCGTTGCCGAGGCCCTTGGCGAAGGTCATCATGTCCGGGGTCACGCCGTGCGCCTGGATGCCGAAGAACGACTCCCCGGTGCGGCCCCACCCGGTCTGCACCTCGTCGGAGATGAAGAGGATGCCCTCCTCGTCCAGCACCTGCTTGTACGCGGCGAACAACCCGTCGGGCGCCATGGTGAAGCCGCCCACGCCCTGGATCGGCTCGGCGATCAGCGCGGCGACGTCCGGGGCCGTGGCGGTGGCGAGCACGTGGCGCAGGTCCGCGACGCACGCCTCGATGTACGCCTCGTCGGACATGCCGCGGAACTGGGGCAGATGGCGGTCGGCGCCGTGCAGGAAGTGCGCGTTGAGCGGCGACAGCGCGTTGTTCTTCCAGCCGCGGTTGCTGGTGACGGCGATCGCGCCGAAACTGCGGCCGTGGTAGCTCTGCCGCATGGCGAGCACCTGGTCCGACCTGCGGGCGTGGGTCGCGAGCAGCAGGGCGGTCTCGTTGGCCTCGGTGCCGGAGTTGGTGAAGAACACCTTGGCGTCCGGGATGCCGGACAGGCCGGCGATCTTCTCGGCCAGCTCGATCTGGGTGCGCAGCAGGTACAGCGTGCTGGTGTGCACGACCCCGGTGGCGAGCTGGCGCTCCACCGCCTGGCGCACCTCGGGCACGTCGTAGCCGATCATGTTGGTGAGGATCCCGGCGAAGAAGTCGAGGTAGCTGCGGCCCTCGGCGTCCACGACCCGATTGCCCTTTCCTCGCACGATCTCGATGGGCTGCTCGTAATAGAGGGGCGACCAGTTCGGCAGGACCGCGCGATGGCGCGCGAGAAGGTCGGACATAGTCCGATTATGTCCACTCTCCGGGGTCCGGTCCCAGCGGCACAGTGTCGGGCAACCGCGAAATTACGTTACATCGTGCTAGCTCTGCACTTCTGATGTCCGCTCCACCTATCATCACAATGTCCTGACATAGTGGGAAAATCCGAATAGTGGGCTGACTGTCGGATTTCTCCGATCCGGTTGGCCCACATCGGCCCCTATCGGCCCGCTAGCGAACACTATGTCAAGGACTGGCCATCCGGCCTTACAGTCTGATCGGATAGGCTCGGTATGTGCTACCGACCCTGGCCGACGTCCTCGCGCTGGACACCGTTCACCGGGGCAGCCCGCGCGTGGTCGCGGGCGCCGACAGGCTGGACACCCGCGTGCGGTGGGTTCACGTCGGCGAGGTCAGCGACATCGCGCACCTGCTGCGCGGCGGCGAGCTCATCCTCACCACCGGCGTCGCCCTCCCCGAGGACCCCGGCAAGCTGGCCGACTACATCGCCGACCTCGCCGGCGTCGGCGCGTCCGGCCTGATCGTCGAGCTCGGCCGCCGGTTCGTCGGCGAGCTGCCGCGCGCGGTGGTCGACGCCGCGGAGACCCACGGCCTCCCCCTGGTCACCCTGGCCCGCGAGACGCCGTTCGTGCAGATCACCGAGTCGGTGCACGCCCGGATCATCGACATCCAGCTGGAGGAGCTGCGCGCGTCCGACCACCTGCACGAGGTGTTCACCGAGCTGTCGGTCGAGGGCGCCTCCCCCGCCGAGGTGCTCGGCCAGGTGTCCCGGTTGTCGTCGCGGCCCGTGGTGCTGGAGAACCTCGCCCACCAGGTACTGGCCTGCGAGAGCTCCGGCCGCGACACCGGCACCCTGCTGGCCGGCTGGGAGGCGCGGTCCCGCGCCGTCGCGCCGCGCGAGCGCACCGCCTACGACGCCTCGTCCGGCTGGCTGGTCACCATGGTCGGGGCGCGCGGCCACGACTGGGGCCGGCTCATCATCATCTGCGACTCGCCGCCCGGCCCGCGCGACGTCGTCCTCGCCGAACGCGCCGCCACCACCCTCGCGCTCGGACGGCTGCTGGAGCGCCACCAGGAGAGCCTGGAGCGCCAGGCGCACGGCACCATCCTCACCGGCATCCTCACCCACGCCTACGCCGACCCCGACGAGGCCGCCGCCCGCGCCCGCGCCGTCGGGGTGCCGCTCACCGGGCGCAAGCTGATCAGCGTCGTGCTGCGGCTGGCCGAGCACAACGACACCGCGCTGAACCTCCAGGCCCGGCTCGGCGAGCTGGCCGAGGCCACCGCCGCCGCCTGCCGCGACGCCCGGCTGCCCGCGCTGGTCGGCGCGCTGGACCAGAACCGCGTCGGCGTCCTGCTGCCCCTGCCGCCGCGCATGCTCGCCGAGGGGGCGCTCACCGCGCTGGCCGAGCGGCTGCGCACCACGTTCACCACGCCGTTCGTGCTGGCCGCCGGGTCGGTCGTGGAGTCGGTGCGCGACGTGCGGCGCAGCTTCCTGGAGGCCGAGCAGGTCGCCGAGGCCGCGGCCCGCCAGCCCGACCGGCGCCCGTTCTACCGCCTGCCCGACCTGCGGCTGCGCGGCCTGCTCCACCTGCTGCGCGACGACGCCCGGCTGCAGACCTTCGCCGAACGCGAGCTCGGGCCGCTGCTGGCGCACGACGCGCACCGGGGCGGCGACCTGACCGGCATCCTGAAGACCTACCTGGAGTCCGGCCGCAACAAGGCGGTGGCCGCCCAGCGCGCCCACCTGTCCCGGCCCGCGTTCTACGACCGGCTGCGGCGCCTGGAGCGCGTCCTCGACACCGACCTGGACGACGTCGACTCCTGCCTGTCCCTGCACGTCGCCCTGCTGGCGCTGGAGTCGTTCCGGCGAGAGATCCGCTGAGCGGCCCGTCCTTCTCTAGGAGATCCTTTGACCACCGGCCAGACCATCGCCCGGCGTGCGCGCGACCTCGGCATCGTGATCGGCGACGGCACGCCCGGCACGTACAACGCCATCACCGACGTCCCCGGGGTCCAGGTCGGGCACACCACCCTGATCCACGGCGACGGACCCCGGGTCGTCGGCGCGGGCCCGGTGCGCACCGGCGTCACGGTGGTGCTGCCGCACGCCGGGTCGGCGTTCGACGAGCCGGTCTACGCCTCCTACCATTGGCTGAACGGCAACGGCGAGATCACGGGCCTCGCCTACCTCGCGGAGTTCGGCATCCTCGGCTCGCCGATCGGCCTGACCAACACCGCCTCGGTGGGGACGGTCCGCGACGCGCTGGTGGAGATCGAGGTGGCGTCGCTGGCCAAGGGCCAGTACGCGTGGTCCCTGACGGTGGTCGGCGAGACCTGGGACGGCACGCTGAACGATATCGACGGGCAGCACGTCCGCCCCGAGCACGTCAAGGCCGCCTACGCCTCGGCGTCCGGCGGCCCGGTGGCCGAGGGCGCGGTCGGCGGCGGCACCGGCATGATCTGTCATGGCTTCAAGGGCGGCATCGGCACGGCGTCCCGCGTGCTCGACGAGCGGCACGGCGGCTACACCGTCGGCGTGCTCGTGCAGGCCAACCACGGCAGCCGCCGCCGGCTGACCGTCAACGGCGTCCCGGTCGGCCGGTCCTTCCCCGACGTGCCGCTGCCCGCCTCGCCGGCGCCCGAGGGCGCGGGGTCCATCATCGGCATCATCGCCACCGACGCGCCGCTGCTGCCGCACCAGTGCCGCCGCCTGGCCCAGCGGGCCGGGCTCGGCGTGGCGCGCACCGGCGGGGCGGGCGAGAACTCCAGCGGCGACGGCTTCCTGTGCTTCTCCACGGCCAACCGCAACCTCCCGGCCAACACCGTGGACGCCGCCCCGCCGCTCACCTTCCAGGTCACCGTGCTGGCCGACGAGCACATCGACCCGCTGTTCTACGCGGTGATCGAGGCGACCGAGGAGGCCATCGTCAACGCCCTGGTGGCCGGGGAGACCATGACCGGCGCGGACGGCGTGACCGTGCACGGCCTGGACGGCGAACGCCTCGCCGCGCTGCTCGGCTGAATTCACCCATTTACCTGGGCATTTACCGGTAAAAGCATTACTTGTCGGCGGCTCGCGGCGAACCGCACCCTATATGCCGGGTTACATTCTCGTAGATGTTGGCGCGTTCACCGGCGCAAGACCGGTCACTCCCCACACCATGGTGCACCGAGGACTGAAACACCCACGGGAGCCCCTGATGCCACGTCGCCTTCTCGCCGGACTTGCCGTCTTCATCGTCACCGCGGCCTCCGTGCCCGCGCTGACGGCCACGGCGGCCGCGGAGCCTGCGCGGTGGACGCTCCCCTCGAAGGAGTTCCCGCTGGGCGAACCAACCGCCGCCAGGCAGAAGCACAAGGCCGTGGCGGCCGGGATCGACTTGTACACCGTGCGGCACGGCAAGAAGGGCGACGGCTACACCGTGTCGCTGCTGATGAAGGGCAAGGACTCCGGCTCGCGCGCGAACGCGGAGGCCGCGGCCGAGAGCGCGCGGGCGGCCGGATTCCCCGCGGCCCTGACGGAATTCGTCCGGCCGGGGGTCGCCGATTTCCCGGAGGGCACCGGATACATGGCACGGGTCGGGTTGTGGCCGCTCGATCAGCGCGACAAGGCCGCCGAAATGGTTAAACAACTCAAAGAGGCTGGAATCTCCTCAAAGGTGGACTTTCTCGGAGATGACGGTACGCAGACCACCGGCCCTTGGGACATCCGCGTCCTGAGCGTCGACCCCCGCGTCTTCCGTGGCTCGTACCACGCCAGCCTCGGCAAGACCGTCGCCGCCCGCGAGACGACGTCCTCCATGGCCAAACAGGCCGGGGCCATCGCCGCGGTCAACGGCGGGTTCTTCAACATTCACACCGAGAAGCACCTGCGCGGCGAGCCCGTCGGCGTCTCCGTGGTGGACGGGAAGCTACTCAGCGAGGCCGTCGCCGGCCGCAGCGCCCTGATCCTCAAGGACCGCACCGCCCGGATCACCGAGATCAGGACCGACGTCACCGTCACCTCCGCCGACGGCGAGAAGACCGCCATCACCGGCGTCAACCGCGTCGCCCAGCCCGACGAGCTGGTCCTGTACACCGAGGAGTACGGCGCCAAGACCCCCGCCGACGACGGCGCCGAGGCCGTGCTCGACGCCGAGGGCGGGGTGCTGGAGCTGCGCGCGTCCGGCGGCAAGGTCGAGCCCGGCACCCGCGTCCTGCACGGCACCGGCATCATGGCCGACTGGATCTGGTCGCACGCCTGGGAGAAGTGGACCGTCAAGGTCGCCACCAAGGTCATCGACCTGCGCACCGGCAAGGCCATCCCCCTCACCCCGCAGACCAGCGTCATCGGCGGGGGCGTGGGCCTGGTCCGCAACGGCCGCGAACGCGTCACCGCCAAGGCCGACGGCCAGGCCAGCGTCAACATGATCCTCCGCCGCCACCCCCGCACCCTGGCCGGCGTCACCAGGTCCGGCATGCTCCTGCTCGTCACCGTCGACGGCCGCCGCCCCGGCTCCACCGTCGGCGCCTCCATGGTCGAGGCCGCCCGCCTGATGGTGTGGCTCGGCGCCCGCCAGGCCATCAACCTCGACGGCGGCGGCTCCAGCGCCATGATCGTCAAAGGCAAGCCCGTCAACCGCCCCTCCGACGGCACCGAACGCGGCGTAGGCGACGCCCTGCTCATCACCCCCTGAAATTTCCTCCCCGCAAGATGTCGAGCAACCCTCATCGGCTCCGACCACCTCACGTAAGGCCACCGACGTGAGGACGCCTCCCATGAAGTACATGCTGCTGATCCACATGAACACCGAAATCTGGGACACCCTCTCCGAAGCCGACCGCCAGGAAGTCTTCCAAGGCCACACCGACTTCATCGACTTGATCACCAAGTCCGGCGAACTCCTCTCCACCGAACCCCTCTGCGCCCCCTCCCACACCACAACCGTCCGCATCCGCAACAACACCCCCGCCATAACCGACGGCCCCTACCTGGAAACCAAGGAGTACTTCTGCGGCTACTACTTGATCGACTGCGACACCAAACCCCGCGCCCTAGCCCTAGCCACCATGATCCCCGACGCCAAATACACCGCCATAGAAGTCCGCCCCCTAATGACCCCCACCGCCCCCGCCCTCTAACCCCCCACCCCCGCATCGCCCTCACCCCCTCCATCTGACGCCCCAAACCCGCCCCACACGGCTGGCCCCCAAGCCCACCGCCCCCCCGCAAGACTTTCCGGGCCCATCACGGCTCCCGGGGCACGCCCCATCGCCCCGGGCACACCGGACACGCCCCACCGCCCAAAGCTGTGCCTTCCCAAGGTCAGCCCGGCTTCCGCGCAGCCACCGTCCGTGGCTTAGGACACGCCAGGCACAGCGCCAGCGCCCCGCCCACCCCACCGCCCCAGGCGAGCATTCCGGGACATCGTGGCTCCGGGACATCGTGGCCCGGGGGCCACCGAACACGGGCCCCCGGTGACGTCCCGCCAGGTGGTGTGATTTCCGTGGCCGTGATCATGAACGCGCCGCCCTAGGCGCCAGGTGGCGGGCCATCGACACCCTTCACGAAGATCCCCAGGAGTTACACCATTTCAGGGGACGTCACCCGCCCCCCCCAGCCCACCCCACCGCCCACAGGTAAGCCTTTCCAAGGTCATCCCGGCTTCCGCAGCCACCATCCATGCCCTCGGACACGCCGAATACGGCGCGCTAGCGCCCTGCTCGCCTCACCGCCCCAGGTGAGCGTTCAGGGACATCGTGGCCTCGGGGGGCGCCCGACACGGCCCCCAACCCGCCCCACCGCCCGCAACTCTCCGGGCCACCGTCCGTGGCCTCGGGCCCGCCGTACACGGCGCTAGCGCCTGGCCCACCCCAACGCCCCAGGGGAGCTTTCCGGGACATCGCGCCTTGGGGGCGCCGGACACGGCCCCCAGCCCAGCCACCCCAACGCCCCACGGGTGAGTCGTCTTCTCTCCGGCGCCGAGGCGGCGGGACGTGGTGCGGCGAATCCGGCGCCGTTCTACGGCGAGAAACCGGCTCCTCTGATGGACCGCATGGTGTGGACGAGCGTCGCGCGGATGGGGGTGTTGAGGATCCACGAGCGCATCTCCGGGACGGAGGCAGGGCGGGTGCTGGCTAGACGACAAGGGTGGGGGTCATCCACGTCAAGCGGCGTTCTTGGCATTGATCTTGTTGATCCCCGGACCCCTGGTCGTGTCTGAAGCTCACCACGAGGGAGCCGGCTGGGGAGCCCGGTTACCGCCGAGGGCGGCGACGGATTCGTCGTACAACGTCACGCCGCCTCAGTCCGCAGAGGGTTACAGAATCTAGAAGCCGGACGGTAAGGCACGGAAGCCGGGGCGGGAGCCATGATCGAAACCTGTGGATCTGCCGGGAAGGGTGTACCTTCCCGGGTCATCCGATAAAGGTTTCGAGATAAGGCGGACGAGCCAACGCCGGTCGGGAAGCGGGCCGAGCTGGACGCCTGCGTCGCCACCTTCGCTGACGAGCGTAACGAGCGCGGTCGCCACTTGGTGGTGCGTAACAGCTCACACCAGCCGCGAGAGATCCTCACCGCGGTAGGCGCGAACGAGGTCAAGCCTCGCACGTTAACGACAAGCGCATCGACGAGGCCACCGGCGAGCAGCGGCTATTCTCCTCATCTATCCTGCCGGCCTGGCCGCCAAACGGCGCGGGGTGCGGGCGCCGGTGCCGGCGATCGGGGACGGCGCGCTCGGCTTCCGGTCCGCGCCGCGAGAAGTGTTTCCCCAGGACTGGCGAGCAGGCAACGCACCCACCCGGTCGTCCTCGTCCGCACTGGAGCAATCTTCATCTACGGGAAACTCCTCGAATGACCCGACGACTTGGCCGCCTGACACCCCACTACCCCGCAAGTAGGAGCACACCGTGAGCAGCATCATCGACAAGATCGCCTGGATCCACCTGGACAACGGCAAGATCCTCAGCACCCGCTCACGAGGCAAGAACATCTACTACCTCCCCGGCGGCAAACGCGAACCAGGCGAAACCGACCTCGACACACTCACCCGCGAGATCGACGAGGAGCTCTCCGTCAAGATCCTCCCCGCCACCGCCACCCATATGGGCACCTACCAAGCCCAAGCACATGGCCACGCCGACGGCATCACCGTCCAGATGACCTGCTACACCGCCGACCATCACGGGACACCGACACCCAGCAACGAGATCGAAGAAATCACCTGGCTGACCTACGCCGACCGCAACCGCGTGTCCCCCGTCGACCAGATCATCTTCGATGACCTACACCAGGCCGGACAACTTCACTGACTCAGCAACACCCGAACCGATCCACAGGGTATTGACGATTGCTCCGGGCACGAATTGGACCAGCGAGCATGGACTGAAACGCATGGCGGTGGCGCACGGTGAGCCCGGCAGGCTCGGGGGGTACGAGAGTGTCCCCCGCAGGAGAACAGCCCTTACGCCTTCCGCGCGAAGCGCGTCCTCCACAGGGACAGATTCATCGCCGCCGCACACACCACGGATTTTCGGCCGTACGACCACGCCGTACGACCACGCCGTACGTCGGCGTCCCACGTCCGCGCCGACGTCGGCGCCGCCGCGAAGCCCTGCCGTCTCGTCGGGGTTCGTCATTCGGCGCCGAGGCGGCGGGTCGTGGTGCGGCGGATCCGGCGCCGCTGTACGGCGGGACACCGGCCTGGCGGAACGCGTCGCGGTGGCGCAGGGTGAGCCCGGCAGGCCCGGGGGTGCGGGGGTGTCCCCCGCATGAGCACAGCACTTGCGGCTTTCCGCGCGGAGCGCGCCCTCTGGCAAGGACCGTTTCACCGGCGTCGCCCGCACGCGGGTTGTCCACCGTAAGACGGCGCCGGATTCGCCGCACCACGTCCCGCCGTCGCGGCGCCGGAAACAAACCCGGACTCGGAGGGCGGACGGGTGGGGCGAGGGCTGGGGCTGGTGCACCGGCACCGGCACCGGCACCGGCACCGGCACCGGCACCAGGAGCGGAAGCAGCGGGAGGGGGAATGTTTCGTGGAATGCGAAAAGGCCGCCCGGGGGGTGAGCCTGGGCGGCCGTTGCTGTGATGACGCGAGGGATACCGGATGCGTCGGGAACGCGAAACGGCCGCCCAGACAAGTCTGGGCGGCCGTTTCGTGACAACACACCAGGTGTGTTGTGAATGTTTGTCCGGCGGTGTCCTACTCTCCCACACCGTCCCCGGTGCAGTACCATCGGCGCTGAACAGCTTAACTTCCGGGTTCG
>NZ_JBHSRF010000041.1:0-74487 GCF_042658925.1 Sphaerisporangium aureirubrum | reverse complement strand
CCCCCTTCCAGCACGACCTCCGCCCCGTCCGCCTGCTCCCCCCGGCTCCGCACCCAGTCCGCGAACTCCTCCTGGGAGGAGGCGAACCCCCGCGCCGCCAGCACCTCCACGTCCGGCCGCCCCCGCACAAACCTCAACGCCACATGACTGGTCGGCTGACACACCGAGACCCGCTCCCCCACCTCGTCCAGCGCCACCCCGTACCCCGGCGCCTGCACGAACCGCCCCCGCTCCCCCAGCTCGGCGGCCCGATGCCGGAGCGCCGACAACACCAGGTGCGCCTTCTGCCGGTGGAACCGCTTCCGCCGCAACACCCCCCGGGCCTCGACCAGGAGCACCTCCTGCTCCGGAGAGTCCAGGAAGTGAGGCCCGAGCTGATCCGCGAACATCCAGCGGCGCCGTCTCTCACCCACCCCTCCATGCTCGTACAGCCTGCCTCCGCCGTGACCCGGCGGGGGGTACCGGCAGGGTCAAGATGACCTCGGGAAACGGGCTTCCGGCCGCGGTCCGCGGTACCCGAGGGCCCTCGTAGGAACCTCAGCCGCCCCCGACCGATTCGAGCAGCGCGACCGTGCGGGCGTGGCGCCGGTCGTCGCCGAGTTCCCGGTAGATGCCGGCCGCCGCGTGCAGCACCGTGAGGGCGTCGGCACGCCGCCGGCTCTTCGTCAGCACGATGCCCAGATTGGTGAAGGCACGGGCCTGGTCGGCGCGCATGCCGCCTTCGTGCGCCAGGTCCGCCGCCCGCTGGAGCATGTCCGCCGCGGAGTCCAGGTTCCCTCGGCTCGCGGAGACGAGGCCGAGGTTGACCAGAGCGCCTACCTCGCCGCGCACGTCCCCGACGTCACGGAACAGGTCGAGCGCCCGCTCCAGGCTGGCGGCGGCCTCACCGAGGTCCCTGGTCTTGCGCAACGCGCCGCCGAGATTGCTCAACGCCACCGCGCACCCGTGCCGGTCGCCGGTGCGGCGGTGGATGGCCTCCGACCGTCGCAAGGGCTCCACCGCCTCCTCGTGCCTGCCCACCTCCAGCAGCGCGACGCCGAGCGTGGTCGCCGCGGCGGCCTGCCCTCGGTCGTCCCCGTCCGACCGGAACAGGTCCACGGCCTCCCGCAGCACGGTGACGCCCTCGTCGTGGCGTCGCAGGCTCATCAAGGTCTGTCCCAGGGTCGTGCGCGCGACCGCCTCCCCGGACCGGTCCCCCGCGCGGCGATGTAGCCCGGCGGCCTGGTCCAGCACGGCCGCGGCCTCGCCGGGCTCGCCGCCTTCGGCGAGGCAGATGCCGAGGTTCGTCAGCGCCCTGGCCTCGCCCCGGAGATCGTCCGTAAGGCGGTAGTGGCCGGCCGCGGCGCGATGGATGGCGGCCGCGGTCGCGAGGTCACCCGTCTCGCGTACCGACAGCCCCACATTCTCCAGGGATCTGGTGCTCTGTCCCGACATGGAGGCATCCCGGGCGAAGCCGCTTCGCAGCGCGAACCCCGTCATCGTCGTCAGGTCGTCGTGGTGGTGCCGCGACTGGAGGAAGTACGTCAACGCGGAGGCCAGTCGAAGGACCACGTCCCTGTTCCCGATCGACTGGGCCAGGCCCAGAGCGGCCAGCATGTTGACGCGTTCCGTCTCGAACCACGCCAGAACCTGGGCGACGGCGGGGCCGCCCACGTCCGGTGTGCGTGACAGCGACACCAACTGGGCGTCCGCCTCGACGGCGGCGGCAAGGTAGTGGCGCAGCAACCGGTCGACCGCCGTCGCCGCCTCGTCCGCCGCGGAGGCTCTCGCGGCGACGTCCCTGACGTACAGGCGCACGAGCTCGTGCATGCGCCACCGGTTCAGGCCGTCGGCCGAGCGCTCGATCAGGTTCGCCCTCGACAACGTCGCCAGGGAGCGGCGCGCCTGGGCGACGGGCTGGTCGGCCAGGGCGGCCACGGCCTCGATCGAGAAGTGCGGTCCGGGGCAGTAGGAGACCAGCCGGACCATGCGGGCGAGCTCCGGGGTGAGGTGGCGATACGAGAGGTCGAAGGCGGTCCGCACGCTCAGGTCCCCGTACTCCAGCCCGTCCAGCCTGACCCGCGCGTCCTGGAGGTCCGACACCAGATCCGAAACGGCCAGGGCGGGCTCGCCCGCCAGCACCTCGGCCGCTATCCGGAGCGCCAGGGGCAGGTGGTCGCAGAGCTCCGCCATCCGTGCGGCGGCGGCCCGGCCCTCCGCCATCCTGGCGTCGCGGGGGTCGCGGCGGCGCAGCGTCATGTCGATCAGCTCGGCCGCGCTCCCGGCACTCAGCCGGTCAAGGGTGAGGAAACGTGCGTCCGGCATCTCGCCGAGCATGTGCCTCGACGTGACCAGCGCGCGATGCCTCCTCTGCCGTGGCAGTGCGGCGGCGATCTGGCCGACGTCCGCCACGTTGTCCAGCACCAGCAGCACGGGACGGTCTTCCTCCGCGAGACGCAGATGGAACGCCGTCGCGCGTTCGCCGGGGTTCTCCGGGACACGGTCCCCGGGCGTGCCCAGCACCCTGAGCATGGCGCCGAACAGGTCCGCCGCCTCGGCCCGCCGCTCCGGCTCGTAGCCGTGCACGTCGACGAAGAGCGCGCCTCCGGGGAACCAGCCGCGCTCGACCGCGGTCGCGGCCACGTGCCGTGCCAGCAGCGACTTCCCGATCCCCGCCGGCCCGGCGACCAGCGTGGTGACGGTGGCGTCGCCGCCGCTCACGGCGGGGTCCACGCATTCGAGCAGGGCCGCGGTCTCGGCCTGCCTGCTCACGAGCCGATCGAGAGACGCCAGCCCCCGCGGGGGCACCGGCTCGACCAGGACCATGGGGCGCGGCGCCGGACCGAAGTTGATCTGCACACCCTGGCCGAGGACGTTGCCGCTCGCGTGGCCGTCCAGCCTCGCCTCGACGCTGATCTCGGCGGGACGCCGTGGATCGCTCATCGGCCGAGGTTGATCTGGGTGCCCTGTCCGAGGACGTTCATCGTGCCCTCTCCGTGGTTGGACGCCTGGACCCTGACCTGTACGGCGCGCTCCGCGTCGCCGAGATGCCGGGAAAGAGCCTCGGCGGCCTCACGGAGCCCGTCGACCGGCAGGGCGCCTCCCGCCACAAGCCGCCGCATGCGGCCACTCCACTCGGCGGCCAGCTCCGCCTCCGTGCGGCCGTCACCGGCGCTCCGGGCGGCGAGCAACTCGGCCCGAGCGCTCTCGGCCTCCTCCGCCACGGCCTCGGCCTGCCCTGGCCGGGCCCGCTTCCAGAGCTTGACCACGACGCGCTTGCCCTGCTCCCACAGGTCGGTCGCCATCAGCCCGACGAAGGCGCTCCCCGCCGCCGACGCCAGCGCCACGAGTTCCGCGTCCATTCACCCCGCCCCCTTCACCCGAACATCACCCACAGCACCGCGATCACGCAGAGCACGGCCACAGGCAGAAGGACGAGCGTGATCCTCCACGGCACCCGGCCTCCACGATCACTACCGCCGGCGCGGTGCCGCCCGGGACGCGCCGCGGCCGGGCCCGGCACCGGCCGTCCTCCGGGACGCGCGGGCAAGGGCGGGCGCTCCACGCGGGCCGGGCCGGGAGCCACGGCGCGCCCGCCGCCGCCATCGCGCAGGGTCTCCGCGCTTACCGGCATGCCCGACATGGCCCGCTGGATGTCGGCCCGCATCTCCGCGGCGCTCTGGTAGCGCCAAGCGGGATCCTTGGCCATGGCCTTCAGCACGATCGCGTCCGCCCAGCGGGGGATCTCACGGTCGATCAGCGACGGCGGGACGGGGTCCTCGCGGACGTGCCGGTGAACGATGTCCAGCGGGGAGTCGCCGGTGAACGGCCGCCGGCCGGCCAGCAACTCGTACAGGACGCAGCCGGTGGAGTAGATGTCACTGCGGGCGTCCACCCGCTCGCCCCGGGCCTGCTCGGGCGAGAGGTAATGCGCGGTGCCGATCACCAGGGCCGTCGTGGTCATGGTGGCGGCCGTGTCGGCCATCGCGCGGGCGATACCGAAGTCCCCCACCTTCACGACGCCGTCACGGGCGATCATCACATTGGCCGGCTTGATGTCCCGGTGCACGATGCCGCCCCGATGGCTGTATTCGAGGGCGCGCAGGATGCCGTCGGTCAGCTCCAGCGCCCGTTCCGGCACGAGCCGCCGGTTCGCCCGGAGAATGTCGGCCAGCGTCCCGCCGTCGACGAACTCCATCACGAGGTAAGGCACCGGCCTCCCCTCGACGCTCGCCTCACCGGTGTCATAGAGCGTGACGATCGAGGGGTGGTTCAGCGACGCCGCCGACTGCATCTCACGGCGGAACCATGCCTCCGCGACGTGATTGTCGGCGAACTCCGCTCGAATCGCCTTGACGGCGACGAGCCGTTGCAGCCGGATGTCCTGCGCACGGTACACCTCGGACATACCGCCACGCCCGATGATCCCCTCAAGCTCGTAGCGGCCGTCCAGACGACCCGCCGTCGCCAGAAGGGGCCGTTCAGGCGCCCGCCGGGTCCCCGACCAGTGGCCCACCACATTGCCGACATCGAGTGCATTAGTGAAAAACTGTGACAAACTCGGCGATGTCTCCCCTAACCCATCATCCCCCATGCAGCACCTCCCCATTACTCTTTACATTCCGTAAGCTACTAGCCCGTATTTGGGTCCGCCAGCTTCGCAAAGAAACACGTTTTCCGAGAAGCTCATGGCCCGGCAAGTCATTCCCCCCGATGATCCAAGAAGCCGCGCGGGATGTTCCCCTCTCAGTGCGGACGTGACGTGCACCACCGCGTCCGCCCTCGGCGGCCGGGTGGAACTGCTTCAACACCCAGACCTGCGCCTTTTCCCCGGAACTTTCAATCAGGGCAGCTACGTCTTCGTCGCTCGCGATGTCAATGACCCCGACCTGAACGACAACCTCACTCCGGCCAGGGCCAGGCGGCAGGTAACAACACCCGCGGCGCCTCGAATTCCAACTCCTCCCACGCCGTCGTATTGTGCACGGGCACCGGCTACAGCGGCATCCGCGGAATCCTGGCCGCGTCCGACGACCGAACCTCCCCCGCTGACCTAGCGAGGAACGTCGAATCCTTCTACTGGGTCGCGTGACGCGCACGCCCCTCAGGAGTGCCACCGGATACCAGAACAAATCCGGCCCCCCGCACGTCAGATCAGCATGAGCGATCGCCAGGCCCCGACAGCCCCCACCGACCGGCATCTCGACTGGGAGGGATGCTTCAACATCCGCGACCTGGGCGGCCTCCCGCTCACCGGCGGCGGCACGACCCGCCGTGGCGCCGTCATCCGGGCCGACAACCCCGGCCGCCTCACCCCCGCGGGCTGGTCGGCCCTGGTGGCCCACGGCGTCCGCACCATCGTCGACCTGCGCAACCACGACGAACTGACAGGCGACCTACACCCCCGCCCCTCCGCCCTGACCACCGTGCACGTCCCCCTGGACGACGCCGCCGACACCGCGTTCTGGACCCACGTACAAGACAACGGCCTGCACGGCTCCCCCCTCTACTACCGCCCGTTCATAGACCGCAAAGCCCGCCAGTGCGCCGCCGCCCTGACCGCCATAGCCGAGGCCCACCCCGCCGGCGTCCTCTTCCACTGCGGCCTCGGCCGCGACCGCACCGGCCTGATAACCCTGCTCCTCCTAACCCTCACCGGCGTAACCCCCCACCAAATAGCCACCGACTACGCCCTGAGCACCACCCGCCTCCCCCCACTCTTCACCGCCCTAGCCATCCCCGACCAAACCGCAGAAATCCAAGCCACCCTCACCCAAAAAAACACCACCGCCCACACCGCCCTACTCAACACCTTGACCGACCTGAACATCGAAGCCCACCTACAAGCGTCCGGCCTCACCCCACAACACATCCAGGCCCTCCGCGATCGCCTTCTCCCCACGCCATGAGCCGCCGGCGCCTCAGGCGTGGTCCCGGACGATCTGGTCGATCCGCTCGGCGAGCAGGAAGTCCAGCTCTGTCACGACATCGCCAGCCGTGTGCGTGGTCATGACGATGCGCAGCCGATCCCAGCGGATGTCGATGTCGGGCCGGTGCTCCAGCTCGATCGCCGCCTCGCCGATCTCGGCGACGATCCTTATGGCGGTGTCGTAGGCGACGTCGTACGTCCTGCTGATCTGCTCGGTCCCGCCCTTCCACCCACTCGACTCCAGACGCCGCGCGACCATGTCGGCGGGCAGGGGATCGCGAAGACCCACGTGCTCATCTCCTTGCGTCAGGCGAGCGTGAGAGCGCGCCGGCGAGCATCTCGGTCATCACACGGCCCTGCGTGGAGTCGGCCCACGCCCCCATCCGGGCGGGGATCTCGCGGAGGGCCGCTCGTTGCCGGACCGATCCGATCCGGTGCAGGTGTGCCATCGCCTCCCGGACGACGACGGTGGCCCATTCAGGATCCGGGACCGCCGCGAGCGCCGCGGCCTGGCGGGCGAGGAACACGCCGATGTCCCGGCGCGCGGACGGGGGCATCGCGGGCAGGATCTGGTCCCACAGGGTGAGCGCCCCGGATGTCAGCCCGAGCCTGCCGTAGCAGGTGGCGCGCTGGATCTCCACGTAGTTCGGCGTGCGGCAGGCATTGCCCCACATCCGGTCGTCGTCCTCCAGCTGATCGGCCAGCGTCGCGGCCTCGTCGAGAAGAGCGTCGCACCGGGCCCGGTCGGCGGCCAGAGCGTACCCGTGAGCGGCCTGCTGCAGGGCGAGGATCCGCGTCTTGTTCATCAGTGGGCGAGGGTCCGCGAGCACGGCGCCGGTGAGGTCGATGACGGTCGCGGCGTCGCCGAGATCGGTGGCGAGCATCGCCTTGTTCGTGAGGGCGTGCGCGACGAGCTGGACGTCCTCGGCGCGGTGCGCCATCTCCAGGTTCAGGTTCAGCCATGCCTCGGCATGGTCCGCGACTCCGGAGTCCTGGTACAACCACCCGGCGAACGCGGCGTACCCCGCGCCGAGACGCAGCAGTTCGCGGCGTACCTCGCCGTCGGCCTGGCCCGCCAGCTCGGTGATGGTCCGGTACTGCGACGCGACGGGACCGATCAGGTGGCGAGGCCCGAGGAAGGCGTCGGCGGCGTAGTGGCTCAGCAGCTGGAGCCGGAAGTAGTCCACGAGTTCGGGCGCGACGTGGCGGCTCCGCTCGACCGGCAGGGCGGCGACGTGCGCCGGGGTCCTCTCTGCCGGCCGCGGTTCGCGTTCGCCGGGGAGGAGTCCCTCCGAGAACAGCTCGTCCTCACTCATCCGGAAGATCCGGGAGAGCAGGACCGGGTAGGGATCCTGCGGTCTGCGCCGGCCACTCTCCCACTCCTTCAGCATCCGCAGCAGGGATGCGCGCTGCGGCAGGCGGACCCCTTTGGCGGCGGCCGTCTCGACCAGTTCTCGCACCAGGTCCTTCTGCGACCAGAGCTCGAAGCGGCGCCTCGCGCGCAGTCGTGCCGCCCATACCGGGACTTTGTCCGTCATTGTGCCCCCATCTCACAGGTCCGAGCAGGTGCCGCTCCCCCAGCGTCCCCTGACGTCACCCTGTCTGTCCCGGTGTCCATCCAGCTGTTATGGAGCGTGCACTCTCTGAGACGGGCGGACCCGCCGCCGTGCGAGCACACCGCGGACGGGCCCTTGATCGGGAATCGAGGTCCTGACCCATGGCACACCCTAGGACGCGGACGGCGGCGGAGCAGCCCCGCCAGTGGCACATCTTCCGCAGCGACACCGGCCGCTGGTGGGCGACCCGCACCGAGCCGTTCAGCCAGGCGCAGCAGCGGGCCGGCGCGGCGCGCACCGTGGACGGCGACGACGAGGTCACGGTATGCCGCGCCATCGCCGAGCAGGAGAGCACGGCCGCCCTCGCGGGAACGCCGTGACCGCCCCGGTGCCGCCTCTGCCCAGCGCGATCACCGATCTGATCATCCAGCAGATCGACGCCCTCCACCGCCTCTACCCCGCCTGGCACTTCACCCGCGCGACCCGCCCTGACGGCACCCCCGGAGCATGGCTCGCCACCCGCCGCACTCCACCGACCCACTCCCAGCGCGCCGCCGGCCTGCTCCCCACCCTGGACCGGCCGGATGCCGTGGCCCTGGTGATGGCCCTGGCGGTACAGGAGGAGATCGAACATCCCACCGGACGCGTGCCGGACGCATCTCGGTGAGAACGCGGCGGCACTCCCACCCCGGCAGCCCTTCACCACCGGCGACGTCGCGGCGACGATGATCGCCACAACCCGCGACACGAACCGCCGCGCCCCCAGGCGAGGGTCGCCTCAAAGAAAACAGCGCCGAAGGCACCATTTCCAGACGCGGCCGTCCGGCATCACCATCCGACAACCACCGGCGCCCGACAACCACCGGCGTCCGACAACCGCCGGCCGAGCACCAGCCATCTGACACCGGCCGTCCGACCCGGCTCGTCCGGACCCTGGTCCGCGGTCGGGTCAGACGGCGGGTTCGGGGGTGCGGGATTCGGTGAACTGGGTTCGGTGGAGTTCTTCGTAGCGGCCGCCGGCGTCCATGAGGGTGGTGTGGGTGCCTTGTTCTATTACGCGGCCGTTTTCTATTACGAGGATCTGGTCGGCGGCGCGGATGGTGCTCAGGCGGTGGGCGATGATCAGGGCGGTTCGGCCGGCGAGGGCTTCGCCCAGGGCCTCTTGGACGGCGGCTTCCGAGGTGGAGTCGAGGTGGGCGGTGGCCTCGTCGAGGATCACCACGCGGGGGCGGGCCAGGAGGAGGCGGGCGATGGTCAGGCGCTGGCGTTCGCCGCCGGAGAGGCGGTAGCCGCGTTCGCCGACGATGGTGTCGAGGCCGTCGGGGAGTGAGGCGACCAGCTCGTCCAGGCGGGCGCGGGAGAGGGCGTCCCAGATGTCGTCGTCGGTGGCCTCGGGGCGGGCCAGGAGGAGGTTGTCGCGGACGGACTCGTGGAACAGGTGGCCGTCCTGAGTGACCATGCCCACCGTTTCGCGGATGCTGTCGGCGGTGAGGTCTCTGACGTCCACGCCGTTGAGCCGGACGGCGCCGGTGTCGACGTCGTAGAGGCGGACGGCGAGCTGGGCGATGGTGGACTTGCCGGCGCCGGAGGAGCCGACCAGGGCGATCATCTGGCCGGGTTCGGCGGTGAACGAGACATCGTGGATGACCTCGGCGCCGCCCCGGGTGTCGAGGGTGGCGACCTCCTCCAGGGATGCCAGGGAGACCTTGTCCGCCGAGGGGTAGGCGAAGCGGACGTGCTCGAAGGTCAGGGAGACGGGGCCGTCGGGGACGGGGCGGGCGCCGGGGCGCTCGGCGATGAGGGGCTTGAGGTCGAGGACCTCGAAGACGCGCTCGAAGCTGACCAGGGCGCTCATCACCTCGACGCGGGCGCTGGCCAGGGAGGTCAGCGGGGCGTACAGCCGGGTGAGCAGCAGCGCCAGGGCGACCACCTTTCCGGGCTCCAGCTCACCGCTCAGGGAGTAGAAGCCGCCGAGGCCGTAGACCAGCGCGAGGGCGAGCGCGGAGACCAGGGTGAGCGCGGTGACGAACACCGACTGCACCATGGCGGTGCGCACCCCGATGTCGGCCACCCGCCGGGCCCGCGCGGCGAACTCGGCCGACTCGCGGGCGGGCCGCCCGAACAGCTTGATGAGGGTGGCGCCGGGGGCGGAGAACCGCTCGGTCATCTGGGTGCCCATGCGGGCGTTGTGGTCGGCCGCCTCACGCTCCATGCGGGCCAGCCGCGTGCCCATGCGCCGCGCGGGCAGCACGAACACCGGCAGCAGCAGCAACGCGAGCAGGGTGATCTGCCAGGACAGGCTGATCATGACGAACAGCGTGAGCGCGAGCGTCACGACGTTGCCCGCCACGCCGGACAGGATGTTGCTGAAGGTGTGGTGGGCGCCGATCACGTCGTTGTTGAGCCTGCTCACCAGCGCGCCGGTGCGGGTGCGGGTGAAGAACGCGACCGGCATGCGCTGCACGTGGTCGAACACGGCGGTGCGCAGGTCGAGGATCAGCCCCTCGCCGATGCGCGCCGACAACCAGCGCGACACCAGGCCGAGCCCCGCGTCGGCCACCGCGAGCACGGCGATGAGCGCCGCCAGCCAGACGACCACGGGCAGCTCGGCGCCGCGCACGATGGCGTCCACCACCTGGCCCGCCATCACCGGCGTCGCCACCGCGAGCACGGCCCCGACCACACTGAGCGCCAGGAACCAGGTCAGCGCGGTGCGATGTGGCCTGGCGAATCCCCCGATGCGCCGTAACGTGGCCATGGAGAACGGCCGTTTGTCCTGATGTGCGTGCATCGCGCTGTACAGCGAATGCCATGCGGTGACTTCCATGTCCATTTCAACCCCCGGGGGTCTCGGGCCGCCCTATGACTTCACAATGTAGGCACCGGGTACGACAAATTCGGCCCGGTACATGGGACCCTAGAACCTGAACCAATGTTGAGGTCAACTGCCGGGGTCTCGCCGCCCCCATCCCCGTGTGGCCTGGGTACACGGGCTCCGGCGGGTGGCCGCGGGGTTTGCCGGAACGCATGCCGGGGGTTTGCCTCCCGCCGGGTGACCTGACGGGTAAGTCGTGATTAGGGTGGTTCCGTATCGCGCCGTACTGGCGCATCCCGGGAGGCCATTGCGACGCTCCGTAGACCCCGGGCGAGCCGCCCGAGGCCGCTCACGAAGCACGGAGTGATTCCCATGCTCAAACGACTCACCGCGCTCGGCATCTTGCTGACGGCCGCCATGGTGGCCGCCTCCGCGCCGAACCTCTTCTTCGGTGACGGGGACGATGACGACGACGACGATGACTGGGACGACGACTACGACTAGGAGCGGCGCGAACCGCCGGTGACCCCGGCCACGCGCCGCGGCGCCCCCGGGATACAGGCGGCACGGCGACGCCCCGCGAGAATGCTCTCGCGGGGCGTCGCGCGTTGTGCGGAGTGCGGAGGCGACCTCCTCTCGGATCTGGTGCCGGTGCGCCGCGTGCGTGGCCGGGAGTGTCAGCCGCAGCGCCTTCCGCTGTTGATGCAGTCGACGGCGCGCTTCATCAGTGCGTCGGACATGACGTTGATGAAGTCGCCGTGGTCGGTGACCGGCTTGTGAAGCTGCTCGGGGAAGCTGTCCAGCGCGAAGCCGGGGCCGGGCGGCACGTTGTAGGTGATCCGCTGCTCGAGGGCGGGGATCGCCTTGAAGCCGCTCGGGCACGTCCCGTCCGCCGCGGCGAACGCCACGTGCGTGCGGTGGTTGGCGCTGTCGATGTTGCTGCCGTCCCAGCAGCTCTGGAACTGCAGCAGGCGGACGACCTGGCTGCCGCGCGGGCAGATCGGGTACTTGTCGCGCAGCTGGCGGTTCTCGAAGCCGGTGCAGGTCCAGCGCGCGTTGGCGTTGGTCGTGCCGTTGGTGAACGACTTGGCGTCACCGGTGATGATGCGCAGGAACAGCGGCATGGCGACCACCTTGCTGGTGGGGTTGCCGCGCAGCGTGATCGTCGCGGAGGCGGGGCGCACGATCTGGCCGATGTTGCCGTCCAGGCCGCCACCGGGCTTGTCGGCGTCGTCGCCCTGGCGGTTCTGCAGTCGCACGACCGGCCAGTAGTGGGTGGACTTGTCGCCGTTGGTGCAGGTGGTCCCGGCCGCCTGGAGGC
This sequence comes from Sphaerisporangium aureirubrum, assembly GCF_042658925.1. Lineage (NCBI taxonomy): Bacteria > Bacillati > Actinomycetota > Actinomycetes > Streptosporangiales > Streptosporangiaceae > Sphaerisporangium > Sphaerisporangium aureirubrum. The sequence goes on along the minus strand of NZ_JBHSRF010000041.1, from coordinate 62,887 downwards.
TGTCGTTGGTGGAGAAGCCGCTGGCGTCCAGGTTGCCGACGTAGTCGTGCACGTGGTGCGCGCCGTTGGTCACGCCGGGCGCCACGATGACGTTGTCGCTGTTGTGGTGGCCGTTCTCGTTGCGGCCGCAGTTGGAGACGAAGGTGCCTCGCGAGCCGGCCTGCTGCACGGCCGGCCGGTTCACGTTCGGCTGGACCCTGCGGATGTCCACGAAGTCGTCCGGCGAGGGTCCGGTCGCGCCGCCGGTCCCGCTCGGGGAAGGCGTGGCCGAGCCGGTCGGGCTCGCGGTCGGGCTGGCCGTCGGGTCGCCGGTGCCGGTCGGCGACGGCGACGCGGTCGGGTCGTCGGACGCGGTCGGGCTCGGCGACGGCGACTGCCCGCCCCCGCCGGCGTTGCCCAGCGAGCAGGTGGCGAGGCCCTGGAGGTTGCCGGTACGGACGCCGGCGCGGCGCAGGGTCTGCGTGATGCGGTTGATGACGACGGCGCGGGCCAGGCGCAGCGGGGTCAGGACCGCGGCGCGGATCTGGTTGGTGTTGGCCCGGCTGCCGAGCCTGCTGAGCCGCTGGTTCGCCTGGGCGATCTGGCGGTCGAGCGTCGTGAGGTCACGCTGCACCGCGTTCCGCGCGGCGGAGGGGATGTCCGGCAGCTCGTCGGCGACCGACGGGCAGGCGACCGTGCGGGCCGCGCCGTTGCCGGCGCCGGCGGAGGAGCTGGAGGTGGGCGACGCGGTCGGCTGGGCCGACGCCGTGGGCTCGTCGCTGGGCTGGGCGCTGGGGTCGGCGTCACCGGTGGGCGAGGCCGACGCGCTGGGGTTCTGGCCGCTCGCCGAGCCGGTGCGCACTCCGCAGCCCGCCAGGTCCCGCAGACCTTCGGGGCGCTCGGCGACCCGGCCGATGGTGGTCGCGATCCGGTCGAGCGTGGCCAGCCTCTTGTCCTGCAGGGGGTTGAGCACGGCGTTGCGGATGAACGAGGAGCTCTGTCCCCGTGTCTGGGCCAGGCGGCGGTTCGCCTCCGCGATCTGGGCGTCCAGAAGGTCCAGGTTCCGCTCTACCTCGGCGGCCACGGCGGCGGGCACATCGCCCAGCTGGTCGGCTACCGAGGGGCAGTTCACCGACGGCGACCCGCCCGCGGCCACGACACGCGAGGCGGCGGCGGGAGCGGCCGACAAGGACAGGTCCGCTATCGGCCGCCCAGCCGGGGTCAGGCTCGCCAGGACCAGACTGAGGCCTGCCCCACCAAGGGCCAGGCTCAGGACGGGCCTGAACCGCCGTCTGTGCTGGATTCGGATCATTCGAACTCCTCCCGGAGTTTGTTCTCAGGGCGGCGTGGTTGGTGCCCCATCGGCACGAGGTACGGGGCGTTCGCGGGTTCGGTTCGACGGGATCGCGGAATCTTTCAAATTCATCACGAATCACTCGCCCCCCACGTGTCCCCGAGCCCCCGCGGCCTTCTCTCCCAGAAAGGGTGAACCGGACGGGCGCGCGCGCCGTACCCGCTGGCGGTGACCTCATATAGGCACAGACGGGAGAACTGCCATGGGAAGCCTCGGCCTCACCACTAGCGCGGCGGCACGGGTGGCCGCGATGGCGGGCGCGGTCCTCGCGCTCGGACTGGTCACCGGGTGCGGGGGCGGCGACACGCCGGACACGACCCCCGCCGCCGCTGGCGACGCGGTCGCCCCCGTCAACCCCGGCCCGCCCGCCACGCTCAAGCAGCTGGCCAACCGCACCGGCTGCAAGAAGCCGGAGGTGCAGACCGACGCGGACGAGCTTCGGCAGGGCGTCTGCAAGACCAGCAAGGGTCAGTACACCGTGACGACCTTCGCCTCCGACGACGGCAAGCAGCAGTGGCTGGACGAGGCCAAGAAGTGGGGCGGCTCCTACCTGGTCGGCACCCGCTGGGTCATCGCCGGCAACGACACCGGCCTGCTGCAGACCTTCAGCGAAAAGGTGGGCGGCAACCTGGTCACCGCCGCCCCATGACGGCCCCGCACCACACCAAGCCCCGCCCGCCCTCCCCCGGCACCCCGGACCTCACGGAGACCGCGCCCCCCACCGAGGCCGGCTCCCCCAAGGCGCCGGATCCCACGGAGGCCACGGATCTCAGGGAAACGGCCGACCGCACGGATGCCGACGGCCGCACGGAAGCCGATGGCTACACGGAAGCCGACGGCCGCACAGAAGCCGACGGCCACGCGGAGACCGACGGCAGTACGGACGTCGCGGGCTCCGTCGAGGCGGCCGGTGTTGGCGAGCCCGGATCGGAGAACGCTCTCCAAGAGTCTCGGGTCGCCTCTCAGGCGCCCGCGCGGGCGGTCCTCCACCCGCCTGCGCGGGCCGTCCCACGGCGGTGGGGGGTGACGGCGGGGCTCGGGGCGCTGGCGGTGGCGGCGGGGCTCGCCGCGACGCTGGTGGTCACCGGGTTCGGCGCGTCGCGGGGGCCGGCCGGGGGGCCCGCCAGCGTCGAGGAGCTCGCGGCCCGCACGGGGTGCGCCAAGCCGAGCATGCAGGTGGACGCCGCCGAGCTGCGCCAGGGCATGTGCAAGACGCCGCAGGGCCAGTACTCCATCACGACCTTCACCACCGACCAGGGCAGGGACCAATGGCTGGCGGATGCCGTCGACTACGGCGGCGCCTACCTCGTCGGCACCCGCTGGATCCTGGTCGGCAACACCCAGGCCATGCTGGAGCACTTCCGCGCCCAGCTTGGCGGCACCATCCGCCTCGGCGGCCACCAAGGCCAGGGCGGCGACCCGTCCATGTCCGGCCACCCCATGCCCGGACAGTAGACCGCGCCGTGCTCCGGCATGCCCGCCGGAACCACGCGCCCGCCGGAGCAACGTGCGCGGCGGAGCAACGTGCGCGGCGGAGCAACGTGCCCGCCGGAGCAACGTGCCCGCCGGAGCCGCGCGCCGGCGAAGGCGTGCGCCTGGCCTCAGCCTCTCTCTCGTCTCTCCTCACCGGCACCGAGCGACTGTCCCGGCTGAGGCGGCATCAGGTCCATGCACTGGAACTCGGGTCGTTCCGCCAGGAACCTCGGGCCGTAGAGGATGAAGGCCAGCGCCACGGCGAACCAGGGTGCGCCCGGCCCCGTCAGTCGCAATGGGTCTATTCCGCTAAAAACCATTACAAAGGTGGACTCACGGGGCGCAGCCCACAATTCCATGACAGATTGGTGCGCCCAGGTGAGCCATCGCCCATCCGCGAAGGCGAGCACGCGATGATTGGTGAGCATCGTCTGATTCTCACCGTGTAATCGCCACTGGGATTCCGCCATCCGCGCGGCCTTCTGCCTCGCCATGGCGTTGCCAACGGCACTGGCCAGGATGCCGGCCGTGAACATCACCGGCCCGCCGAACGCCACCACGGACTGCGAGTACGGGACGTCCATGCCGTACCACACCTCGTGCCGCAGCGGCGCGTCGGCGTGGACCACCTCCCCCGGGAAGAGCCGCACCGTCCCCGGCGGAGCCACCAGAGGGACCGCGTTCCCCGCCAGCAATGACGCCCTGAGAAGACACGCCCGGTGCCACCCGGCGACAAGGGCCTCCTCCGGCCATGGATACATGAATCATCAACCACCAAAGAAGTCGGAGTTTTATCAAATCTCCCATCTCGGGGACGATCTGATGGCCGACTTTCCGCAATTCTCCCGCATTGGGAGAACAATGGCCGGGCACCGTCAAGTGGGATTCCCGGGCTCTCCTGGAGCGGGGAGGTCGCCGCTGAGGGACAGGGCGGTGGAGGGGCAGGAGTGCACGGCGCGGAGGGCGGCGTCACGCAGGGCGGGGGGTGGGTCGGGGTGGAGGACGATCACGGTGCCGTCGTCTTCGCTCTGGTCGAAGAGGGCGGGGGCGGTGAGGGCGCACATGCCCGCGCCCACGCAGCGTCCCTTGTCCGCCTGAATCCGCATGACGCCCCCTCCTACCAGGTGACGGGGAGCTCGTGTACGCCGTAGATGGCCATGTTGGAGCGCAGGGGGACGTCCTCGGCGGGGATGGCCAGGTGGAGGCCGGGGAAGCGGCGGAACAGCGCGGGGTAGCCGATGCGCATCTCGATGCGGGCCAGCTGCTGGCCCAGGCACTGGTGGATGCCGTGGCCGAACGAGACGTGCCCCACGGCGTCCCGGGTGATGTCCAGCGCGTCGGGGGCGGCGAAGCGGTGGGGGTCGCGGTTGGCGGCGCCCAGGGAGAGGGCGACGTTCTCGCCGGCCCTGATGACCTGGCCCTCGAGTTCGAGGTCCTCCAGGGCGGCGCGGACGGGCCCTAGGTGCACGATGCTGAGGTAGCGGAGCAGCTCCTCCACGGTGCCGTCGATCAGGGCGGGGTCGTCGCGCAGGGCGTGGAGCTGGTCGGGGTGGCGCAGCAGGGTGTAGGTGCCGAGGGCGAGCATGTTGGCGGTGGTCTCGTGGCCGGCGATGAGAAGCAGCACGGCGGCGCCGGTGATCTCCGGGACGGTCAGGCCGCCACCGGCGACGAGGCCGCTGATCAGGTCGTCACCGGGCTCGCTCTGCTTGCGGACCACCAGTTCGCCCAGGTAGCCGATCAGGCCGTCCAGCGCCTCACGGGTCCGCTCGGGGGTCGACTCGAGGTTGAGCAGGGCGCTGGAGTCGCGCTGGAAGCGTTCGTGGTCCGCGTACGGCACGCCGAGCAGCTCGCAGATGACCAGGGACGGGATGGGCAGCGCGAAGTCCCGCACCAGGTCGGCGGGCGCCCCGGCGGTCTCCATGGCGTCCAGCCGGTCGCCGGTGATCTTCTCGATGCGCGGCTCCAGCTGCTTCATGCGGCGCACGGTGAACTGCCCGGTGAGCAGCTTGCGGAAGCGCGTGTGCTCGGGCGGGTCCTCGCGGAGGAAGAACCCGGGCATCTGCCGGCGCACCATCTGGCTCATCCGCTGCCCCACCGGCGGGTGCAGCAGCTCGACGCGGGTGCTGAAGCGGGGGTCGGCCAGCACGGCGCGCACCGCCGCGTGGCTGATCGCCAGCCAGCCGAGGTGCCCGTCGGCGAACACCATGGGCCGCACGGGGCTCTCCTCGCGCCAGCGGCCCAGCTCGGCGGGGGGATCGAGTGGATGCGCCCGGAACATCGGGTAGGTGACCGGCTGTGGCTCGGTGTGGGTCATGGCGCGCTCCTTGACACGGACGTTTTCCTGTCGTGGCCTCGTTCCTGACCTTTCCACAAAACAGTACACGCTCCGAAATTGCAATGGATGAAAAAAAGCATCCGATGCAGTAAAGTTCGTCCATGGTCGAACGACAGCCGCAGGGACTCAGGGAGCGCAAGAAGCTGCGCACCCGCCACTCGCTGTGCGAGGCCGCCATGCGCCTGTTCCACCACAAGGGCTACGAGGAGACCACCGTCGCCGAGATCGCCGCCGCGGTCGACGTCTCCACCCGCACGTTCTTCAGCTACTTCGCCAGCAAGGAGGACGTGGTCTTCCACGACACCCGCGCCCGCGCCCAGCAGGCGCTGGCGCTCATCGCCGCGCGCGAGCCGGGCGAGCCCGTCGCCGCGCTGCTGACGCGGGTGGCCGACGCGATCCTGACGCTGGACCCCGTGGAGGGCGATCTGGTGCTGCGCATGATGCCCGAGCGCAGCGGGATCATCAGGGAGGTGCCGGCCCTCCAGGCCCGCGCCCTGCACCTGCTGTTCGAGTTCCAGCGCGAGCTGGCCGGCGCGCTGCACGAGGCGTACGGCGGCGAGCTGGACCACGTCGAGGCGGCCACGGCCATCGGCGCGTTCATCGGCGGGGCGAAGCTCGCGGCCACCGTCACCATGGACCACGGCGGCTCCCCCGAGCAGGTCGTGGCGGCGGCGCACCGGGCCGCGGAGCTGGCCATCAGCGGCCTACAGGGGCTAGGACACCAAGATTCGCCATAAAAGGGTAGCGGACGGGCCTATGTCTTGCTCATCCTGGGCGTAATGGGTCTGATCCGGTCGATCAACACGCTACCCGCCAGTATTACGACAAAATCGTTCCCCGAGGGTGCCGACCCGGCGCCTCTCGGTGGCATGCGCGCGACCACATGGGACACCGCGCGTGAAAGTCCCTGGCAGAAATGGATTGCGGCGTGGCTGTTCCTGGTGTTCCGTCACGCTGTGGGGTACAGACATGAACGGTCGTGAGGCTCAACCGGACGGCGACGGCGCCGGACCGGTCCCCCAGGGCGTCCCCCTCGTCGGGCGGCGTGACGCGTTGCGCGCTTTCGCCCAGAGTGTGGACGCGACCGTGACCCGGGGCTTCCAGTTCCGAGCCGTGGTCGGCGAACCGGGCGCGGGCAAGACACGGCTGATGGCCGAGCTGGCGGCGATGGCCGGCGGGCGCGGCATCACCACATTATGGGGCCGGGCCGCGGAGTTCGAGCAGATCATGCCGTTCAGCGCGCTCGTCGACGCGCTGGACGACCACCTGGAGGCCCGCCGCGACGAGCTGTCGGGACGGCTCGGCGCCGGGCAGGCCCGGCTGCTGGCCGCGGTGTTCCCCGCGCTGGCCGCCAAGATGCCGGTGCCCGCGGAGGGCGCCGGCCACGAGGACGACGGCGACCAGAGCGGCATGGTCCGCTACCGGCTCTACCGGGCGCTGCGCCAGCTCATCGACGAGCTGGCCACCCCCGCCGGGCTGGCGCTCATCCTGGACGACGTGCACTGGGCCGACGACAGCTCCGCCGAGTTCCTGGACCACCTGGTGCGCCATCCGCCGCGCGGCCGGGTGCTGGTCGCGGTCGCCTACCGCCCGATGCAGGTGACCCCGCGCCTGGCGGCGCTGGCCCGCAGCGCGGGCGTGCGGGGCGGGGAGGTCGCGGTCGGGCCGCTGAACCAGGCCGAGGTCGAGCAGTTCCTCGGCCCCGCGGTGCACCGCAGCCGCCGCGCCGCGCTGTTCGAGGCCAGCGGCGGCAACCCGTTCTACCTGGAGGCGCTGGCCAGGATGAGCCGCCTGGCGGTCGGCGAGCTGCCCGCGACCGTGCGGGCCGCGCTCCAGGTCGAGCTCGGCGACCTGTCGCCGGGCTCGCTGCTGGTCGCCCAGGCCGCCGCGGTCACCGCCGACGAGTTCGAGCCCGCGCTGGCCGCCGTGACGGCCGAGGTCGGCGAGGCCAGGACCCTGGACGCCCTGGACGAGCTGGTCGCCCGCGACATCGTGCGCCCCGGCACCGGCGGCAGGTTCCGCTTCCGTCATCCCCTGGTCCGGCAGGCCGCCTACGAGTCGGCCGCGGCGGGCTGGCGGCTGGCCGCGCACGCCCGCCTGGCCGCCCACCTGACGGGTCTCGGCGCGCCCGCCACCATGCGCGCCCACCACATCGAGCGCTCGGGCAGCTTCGGCGACCAGAGGGCCATCGCCACCCTGGTGGAGGCCGCCCGCACGGTCGCCGCCCAGGCCCCGGTCACCGCCGCCCACTGGCTGCGCAAGGCCCTGGACCTGATGCCCGAGGAGCCCGGCACGCTGGAGGAGCGCCTGGAGCTGCTCATGGAGCTCAGCCGCGCCCTCGGCGTCAGCGGCCGGCTCGCCGACGGCCGCGACACGGCCCGCGAGCTGCTGCGCCTGCTCCCCGAGGACGACCACGCCCGCCGGGCCAAGGCCGCCCGCATCTGCGCCCTGATGGAACGCCAGCTCGACCGCCCGCACGAGGCGCGCGCCCTGCTGCTGGACGAGCTGCGCCGCATGCCCGACCCCCGCGCCGCCGTCGCCATCCCGCTGCGCATGCGCCTCGTCGCCGAGAGCATGATGCGCGCCGACTTCCGCGCCGCGCAGGCCGTGCTGGACCTGATGCCCGACTCCGAGGAGGGCTGGGCGCCTGGCCTGGCGATGGCGGTGGCGGCGCTGCGGCCCATGCCCGCGCTGGCGGCCGGGCGGCTGACCGAGGCGCTGCACGCCGCGGACGCGGCCGACAGCATGATCACCGGCGCGCTGGACGAGCATCTGGCCGAATGGCTGGACGCGGTGGCGTGGACGTGCTGGGCCGAGGACTACATGGGGCGCTACTCGTCGGCGCTGCGTCACTTCGACCGGGCCGCCGCGGTCGCCCGTTCCACCGGGCAGGACTACATCCTGACCAACCTGCTGGCCGGCCGGGCCCGCACCCTGATCGTGCTCGGCCGCCTGCCCGAGGCGCTGGACACCGCCGAGGAGTCGGTGGAGGGCGCCCGGCTGCTGGAGTCGGGCCAGCAGACGGTGTTCGCCCTCACGTTCCTGTGCCTGGCCCTGACCTGGTCGGGCGAGCACGAGGCAGCGCTGCAGGCCGGCGAGGAGGCGATCCGCGTCGGTGTCGGCGGTGACGAGGTGTGGGGCGATATGGCCCGCTACGCCCGCAGCGTCGCGCTCATCTGTGTCGGGCGGGTGGACGAGGGCGTGGAGGCGCTGCTGGACGCCTGCGACGGGTTCGTCGACCCGCGACTGGACAAGGCCACCCTGCTGACCTGCTGCGAGCACCTCGCCTACGCCGAGGCCTCCCGGGGGCGCCCCGAGGCCGCCATGGCCTACGCCCAGCGCGCCGCCACGCTCACCCAGCCGCAGCTGCCGGTGTTCTCCGGCCTGGTCCCGCTCGCCGAGGCGCACGCGCTGCGCACCGGCGACCCGAGGGCCGCCGCCGAGCGGGCCGACCAGGCGTCCATCCTGCTCACCGCGGGCGAGCGGCGCATGGACGCCGGACGGGCGCTGATGACCGCCGGGATCGCCTACGGCGAGGCGGGCGAGCGCGCCCTGGCCCGCGCCCGCCTGCGCGACGCCAGCGAGATCTTCAACGCCTCCGGCGCCCGGAGCCTGGCCGCGCAGGCGGCCCGCGCCCAGCGCCGCCTCGGGGTGCGGGTGTCGTCGGCGGGCACCGGTGGCCAGGCCTCCGGGCCGCACGGGCTGTCGCCCAGGGAGACCGAGATCGCCCTGCTCGTCGCCGAGGGGCTCACCAACCAGCTCATCGCCGAACAGCTGTTCCTGAGCGTCCGCACCGTGGAGACCCACCTGTCCCACGTGTTCGCCAAGCTCGGTGTGACCTCACGCGTGGGCGTCGCCACCAAGCTGAACCGCGGCGGACCCTGAGTCCGCACCCGCGCGGGCACGTAGGTATGTACGGGGTTTCCACGATGCCGTACGGGGTCCCCTGTTGGCATTGTTTGAGGTGGGTCAAGAGCAGGAGGACGGTCAGATGGAACACCGCATTTCGCGCTTCACGCTTGACGGCGTGCCGGGGGCCGAGATCTCGGTGCATCCCTTCTCGACCGAGGACGAGCTCGGCCTGACGCTGACACGGTACCGCTCCGCGGACTGCGACGACGTCGTGCTGCTCGTCCACGGCCTGACCTCGTCCAGCGACATGTTCATCATGCCGGAGCACCACAACCTGGTGAGCTTCTTGCTGGACAGCGGTTTCGGCGACGTCTGGACGCTCGACTTCCGGATGAGCAATCGGTTCCCCTACAACATGGAGACCCGGCGGTTCACCCTGGACGACATCGCGGCCTTCGATCATCCGGCAGCAATGGCAGAACTCCGCCGTCACGTTGGGGCACGGCGGATCCATGTCATCGCGCACTGCCTGGGATCGGTGTCCTACATGATGAGCCTCTTCGGCGGGGCCGTCACCGGCGTCACCAGCATGGTCGCCAACAGCGTGGGGCTGACCCCGCGGGTCCCCGCCTGGGCCCGCGTCAAACTCCGGTTCGGCCCGCCGATGCTCGAGTACGGCCTGGGGCTGCCGTACCTCGACCCGCGCTTCGCGGGCGCGCCGCCGCTCAGCCGGCGGCGCCTGCTCGCCCGCGCGGTGTCGCTGTTCCATCCCGAGTGCCGCGAGCCCGCATGCCACATGCAGAGCTTCATGTGGGGCAGTGGACGCCCGGCGATGTACCGGCACGGCAACCTCGCACCGGAGACCCACCTGCACGAGCGGCTCGCCGACCTGAACGCGGCGGCCGACGTGAACTACTACAGGCACATCAACAAGATGGTGCGGGCAGGGCGCGCGGTGAAGTGCGATCCGGGGGATCCGCGGCTCGCCGCCCTGCCCGACGACTATCTGGCCGACGCGGGGCGGATCGAGACCCCCGTGCTCTTCCTCACCGGTGACCACAACGACGTGTTCACCGACTCGAATATCGTGTGCCACCGTGTCCTGGCCAAGCGGGCGCCGGGCCGGCACGAGTTGCAGGTCCTGCCGGGGTACGGGCACATCGACCCGCTCATCGGGAAGAACGCGCACGTGGACGTGTTCCCGCGCGTCCTCGACTTCCTCAAGCGTCACGCGGGCTGAGGCACATAATGATCACGAACATTCCAGGCGCGCCCTCGGGTGCGGAACACGCGGACGTCGTTGTGGTGGGATCCGGGTTCGGGGGCTCGGTCGCGGCGTACCGCATGGCCTCGGCGGGGCTGTCTGTGGTGGTGCTGGAACGGGGTCGTGCCTACGCCCCCGGCACCTTCCCGCGCAGCCCCGCCGAGATGGGGAAGGCTTTCTGGGACCCGGCCGAGGGTCTGTACGGCATGTTCGACGTGTGGAGCTTCGACGGCTGCGACTCGGTGGTCTCCAGCGGGCTCGGCGGCGGGTCGCTCATCTACGCCAACGTGCTGCTGCGCAAGGACGAGCGGTGGTTCGTGCACGAGGAGCCGCTGCCGCACGGCGGGCACGAGAACTGGCCGGTCACCCGGGCCGACCTCGACCCGCACTACGACGCCGTGGAGCAGATGATCGGCGTCACCTCCTATCCCCTGGAGCACGACGCCTACAGCGACACCCCGAAGACCCGGGCGTTACAGGACGCCGCCACCGAGCTCGGCCTGGACTTCCAGCTGCCGCCGCTGGCGGTCAGCTTCGCCCCCTCGCGGGGCGCGGCGCCCGGCATCGGGCTCCCCCTGGTGGACGGCCCGTACGGCAACCTGCACGGCGTGCCGCGGCGCACCTGCCGGCTCTGCGGGGAGTGCAACCTCGGGTGCAACGACGGGGCCAAGAACAGCCTCGACCACACATACCTGGCGGCGGCCCGCCACCACGGCGCGGACCTTCGCACCTTGCACGACGTGCGCGGGATCCGGCCGAGGCGGGGTGGCGGGTACGCCGTCGACTACGTCACGCATCAGCCGTCCACCGGCCCGCGGACCATCACCTGCGACCGGCTGGTCCTGGCGGCGGGCACGCTCGGCACGACCTATCTGCTGCTGCGCAGCCGCGCGGAACTTCCCGGGCTGAGCAACGCGCTCGGCACCAGGTTCTCCGGCAACGGCGACCTGCTGACGTTCTTACTACGGGCCAAGGACCGCACCCGCACCCGCACCATCAACGCCAGCCGGGGCCCGGTCATCACCAGCGCGATCCGGCTGGCGGACACCGCCGACGGCACCCGCGAGACCGGCCGGGGCGGCTACATCGAGGACGGCGGCTTCCCGGCGTTCGTCGACTGGCTGGTGGAAGGCGCCGACGTGCGCAGCGAACTGGGCCGCGCCGCCCGGTTCCTGGTCGAACGGCTGCGCGCCATGCTCACCGGCGACACCAACCTGTCGGCAGAGATCGCCGACCTGCTCGGCCGCGGCGAGCTCTCGGTCTCGTCCCTGCCCCTCCTCGGCATGGGCAGGGACGTGCCGGACGGCGTGCTGCGGCTGAAGGACGGCAAGCTGGACGTCGAGTGGCACACCGAGACCGGTGAGGACTACTTCGAGCGGGTGCGGGCCACCATGCGCCGCGTGTCGGACGTGCTCGGCGCCGAGTACGCCGAGCTGCCCGCCTGGCTCGCCAAGCGGATCGTCACCGTGCACCCCCTCGGCGGCGCGCCGATGGGGCGTCACCCCGGCGAAGGCGTCTGCGACGCCTACGGCGAGGTCTTCGACCATCCGGGCCTGTTCATCGCCGACGGCGCCGCGCTGCCGGGAGCGGTGGGGGCCAACCCGTCGCTGACGATCGCGGCGCTGTCGGACCGCATGAGCACCCGGATGCTGGAACGGCGTCCGAGCCCACCCAAGAGATCCACGACGGCCACGAAAGAGGTTGAGTTTCACATGACCGTGGCGACCGGCCTGGTCCATGACCCGTCCGGTGAACTGCCGTCCGGCCCGACTCCCGGGCCCGGCGAGCGCACGTCCCTGTCGTTCACCGAGGAGATGCGGGGTTTCCTGTCTCTCGGCGTGGCCGACCCGCGTTCGGGCGACGTGTCGTCCCGGACGGACGGCGACCGGTTCTCCTTCGAGCTCACCATCAGAATCGACGACGTCAGCCGCTTCCTGGCCGAGCCCACGCACCTGGCGCGCGCGGAAGGCTGGGTCGACGCCCCCTTCTGCGGGGGACGCCGCATGGTGGAGCGTGGATGGTTCAACCTGTTCGCCCCCGGCCTGAGCTCCGACCGGCGTGAGATGCGCTACCGGTTGTGGTTCACCGACGCCGAGGGCGAGCCGCGCACCCTTTCGGGCTGGAAGGACGTTCATCACGGGCCGGCCACCAGGCTGTGGCTCGACACCTCGACCCTCTTCTCGCGCCTGCTGGAGGGTCACGTCCCGGAGGGCGAGGACGAAGGGGCCACGGTGCTCGGCGCGGGCACCCTGCACATCAGGCCCATGGACCTCGCCGCCACGCTGAAGAGCTTCGACACCGAGGGGCCCCGCGGCCTGACGGCCGTCGCCCGCTTCGGGAGGTTCTTCGTCGGCGAACTGTGGGACGTCTACGGACCGGGGTGAGGCGGAAACCCCGAGGCGGCCGACCGGTGAGGGGGAGGTGGATCCCCTGAACCGATCGGCCGCCGGCCCCGGGTCAGCGGCTGAGGTCGCGGTCGCCCGCGGTGGGCCGGTGAGCCATCGATGACTTCATCGTCTTCGTCCCCTACTACTTGGAGGGGATAGGGGAGGGAGGCGGGGGTGTCGGGAGGGCGGCGTAGTCGACCCTGCCGGTGCTCTCCAGAAGCGTCATGTGCTTCATCACCACATCGACCGCGACCTGGGCGAAGGCCCGGATCTCGTCGTTCTTGGTGCCCGCCCGCACCAGGGCGACGGCGGCGAACACCTTGCCGTGCGCCGCGCGCAGCCGGTCGGCGAAGACCTTGTCGTACTCCTCGCCCGACAGCTGCGACAGCTCGGCCATCCAGCCCTGCTGGTCGGAGTTCGGCGTGCTGGGCAGCCGGACCCTGAGCTTGGCGGCCAGCGCGCGCACCTGCTCGTCGAGCTTCACGTGGTCGGAGGCCAGCATCAGCCCGACCTCCTTGACCCGCTGGCTGCCGGCCCGCTCCTGCGCCTGCTGGCCGGTCGGGATCTCCCAGAGCCCGGCCTGGCGCACCTTGATCAGGAAGTCGCGGTCCGAAGGCCCGATGGGGCCGGACTCGGCGCTGGTCCAGTCCGCCGGCGAGGCTCCGCTCGCCGACCTGATGGCGTTCGGGGCGATGGTCAGCACCGTGATCGTGGCTACGACCAGGAATGTCAGTGCGCCGAGCACCTCGATGATCCGCATGGGCCTGAACTGAAGCCGGTTCACCGAATGCCCTCTCCTTCCGTGTGTGCCGCTGTCTTCCGCCGCGCGCGCTTGTCGGGCAGAGGTACGGGAGTGGGGCGGCCACGGTTCAAGGTGGGGCGAGATTTCCTAATTTTGTGGAAGTTGTGCGATTTCCTTACCGTGACAGGTGGTCCGCTGCCACCATGTGCCTGTGCAGCGTCATCGCAGTGTCCGGTCCGGGCCGGAAGAAGCACACGACGACTCCGATGAGCAACTGGTCGCGACGCTCTACCGCGAGTTCGGCGGGCCCCTTCTGCGCAACGTGCGCAGACTGACGGGAGGTGACCAGCAATGGGCAGAGGATGTCGTCCAGGAGACGGTCTTCCGCGCGTGGCGCAACGCGGGGAAGCTGAACCGCGAACCCGGTCTGCTGTGGGCCTGGCTGATGACGGTGGCGCGCCGTATCGTCATCGACACCCATCGCCAGCGTTCGGTCCGCCCCCAGGAGGTGGAGCCCGACAAGCTCGACAGCGTCGCCATCCCGGACGGGTCTGAGCCCATGCTGTCGGCGATGGTGGTGTCCGAGGCCCTGTACAGCCTTTCCGAGGAGCATCGGGAAGCGCTCGTGCAGACGTACCTTCACGACCGTACGATCAATGAGGCGGCAGAAGTGCTGGGGGTGCCACCCGGGACGGTCAAGTCCCGGGTGTACTACGCGCTTCGCGCCCTGCAGAAGACCATGAAGGAGAGGGGGTGACCGGCTGATGGATTCACCCCCTCACGTCGAGGTGGCCGCGTACATCCTCGGCGTCCTCAACGACGAGGACTCCGCGAAGTTCGACCTCCACCTGCTCGACTGCGCGAGCTGCCAGGACGAGCTACGGGACATGTACGACCTGCCCGACGCGCTCGACCTGGTCAAGCGCGACGTGAAGCGCACGGTGAACGGCACGAGCCTCGGCACGAGCGGCGCGACGGCCGGATATCGCATCAACGGGGCGGCGCGCGACACCGGGGGCGGCCCGGTCTCCGAACCGATCGACCTGCACGAGCTGCGGGAGGCCCGCGACGGGGTGGTCCGCGACCTGCCGGGGGCCCGCGACACCCGTGAGCCGATCGACCTGCGCGACCTGCGCGAGGCCCGCGACGGCGTGGTCCGCGACCTGCCCGGCGCCCGGGACACCCGCGACGGCGAGGTGCGGGACCTGTGGACGCCGAGCGGCCCGCAGACGCCGCGGCGCCATCCGGGCACGGGGCACCGGCGGCGCGCCGACGACTACGACTACCTGCCTGGCCGCACCGACGACGACGAGCTGTCCCGCGTGCGGGACCGCCGGCGCAACGCGCTGTGGCTCGGCGTGGCCGCGGCCATGGTGGTCGCGGTGGCCGGCGTCACCACGGCCCAGGTGTGGCCGCGCGACGACCCGCCGGTGGTGGCCGCGCCCTCCCAGACGGGATCGTCGCTGATCCGCGAGGGCACGAGCCCGGACACCGGCGTCAGCGGCTCGGTCGGCATGGTGACCAAGAGCTGGGGCACCGAGGTGAACTTCCAGCTCAGCGGGGTGACCGGCCCGGAACGTTGCAGCCTCATCGCGATCTCGCACAACGGCGACCGCGACGTGGTGTCGGGCTGGCGTGTCCCCCCCGGCAGCGGCTTCGGCGTGCCGGGACATCCCGACCCGCTGCGCCTCACCGGGGCCACGGCCCTCGCCGCGAGCGAGATCGCCCACTTCGAGGTGCGCAGGGACGACGGCGTACGCCTGCTGGACATCCCGGTGGCCTGACGCGCCCCCGGTCCGGCCGGGGGCGCGGATGATGACGCGGTCCTCCTCCTAACGCCTGCTCTCGGTGGGCGCGGGGGTGAGGCGGAGCGCGAGCGCGGGGCACATCTCGATGGCCCTGCGCGCCTCCCCCTCCAGCCTGCCCGGCACCGAGGCGGTGCTCACCACGGGGTAGCCGTGGGTGTCGAGTTTGATGAGCTCCGGCACCACCAGCGAGCACAGCCCGTGGCCCTCGCACCGGGACCAGTCGAGGATCAGCTGCGCCTCGGCGGCGCGGGACAGCGGCTCGTCGGGCAGCGGCAGCACGCCGCGGGTCGGCAGGCCGCAGGTGCCGTACGCCGAGTGGGTCATGACGTCGTCGGCGAAGACGTCGATGGCCGACAGCACGAAGCGCGAGGTGCCGTCCGGGTGCCCGCAGGCGCCCCGGCCGCGCATCGTCGCCGCGGCCCGGTGGATCGCGTCGATGTGCCCGTGACCGTCGGCGAGCGCGCCGAACGCCTGCGCCAGGTCCGGCAGGCCCATGTAGCACGGGCCGCACTGCCCCGCGCTCTGGCCCGCCATGTAGCGGGCCACCCGCGCGGTCTCGCCGAGCGGGCAGGACTCCCAGCCGAGCGGGATCACGATGCCGGCGCCGAGCACGCCGCCCATCGCCTCGAACCCGGCGCGTGACACCTCGGCCCGCTCGGCGGCCTCGGCGGACATCCACTTGCCGTGGTAGCCGCCGACCAGCACACCCTGGCCGATGGTGGCGTCGCACAGGTCGAGGATCTCGCGCAGCCGGACCCCGGTGGGGGTCTCCACCACGGCGGGACGCCGGGCGGAGCCGGTGACGCTGAGCATCACCGTCCCGGGCTCGGACGGCAGGCCGACCGAGGAGTACATGTCGACGCCGAGCATCGCCAGCAGTGCCAGCTGGGCGTAGGTCTCGGCGTTGGAGAGCATGGTCGGCATGCCGCCCACGCCCCGGTCGCTGGAGCGGACCTTGCGGCCGGGCGGGATGGGACGCTCGCCGTTGATGCCGCGCACCAGCGCGCCGCCCTCGCCGGAGATGAAGCGGTCCGGCATGCGGACGACGCGGACGGTGTCGGTGATGCCGCGTTCGTGGATGGCGTTGAGCAGCGACCGTTCGCCGGGACCGCCGTGGGCGACGCCCACCACGATCTCGACGGCGGACAGGGCGCGGGCCACGAGGTCCGCGCCGTCCAAGATGAGGTGCGGCGCCCTGCTGAGCAGCACCTTGTCCTTGTGCGCCGCGGGCTCCCCCTCGGTGGCGTTGACCACCACCGTGATGGGGGCGCCGCGGCGGCCCGCCGAGTCGACCACGGCCCGGAGCTTGCGGGCGAAGGGGAAACCCGCACCGCCCCGGCCGCGCAGGTCCCCGAGCTCGGCGAGCGCTATCAGATCGTCGATCGGCAGGCGGGGCATGTGCCCGTGGACCCGCCGGTGGGTGTCGTAGTCGAGGCGCGGGGAGGCGTCCAGGCCGGCGGTGAGCCGGCCGGGACCGATGCGGTAGACGTCCAGTACGCCGTACGTCGTCATCGCCGCACCTCTTTGCGCAACGTCACCCAGAACTCCTCGTCGAAGACGTCGTCGACCCGGATCGTCTCGGCCTTGCGGCCGCCGCCGGTCTTTCCGGCGGACCTGAACTTGGCGGGGGCCCGGTCCCGTGGCCCGACCGTCACCACCAGACGCACCAGCAGCACGAACCCGACCGCGACGATCGCGGCGACATAGCTCAGGGTCACCCAGTCCGCGGCTGCGCGGCCCGCGGTGAGGCCGTGCACGATGGAGACCGGCCAGGACAGATAGGCGGTGACGTGCAACGCCCGCCACAGCCATGGCCATCGGATCCCGACGAAACGGCCGCGGAACGCGCCCGTGGCCGCCACCAGGATCATCAGTTCGGCGGCGACGGTCCCGAGTGAGACCGCGAAACCGGAGTCGCCGAAGGGCAGGAACGCGTCGGACGGAGCCACCCGTCCCCTCATGATCTGCAGGACCACGTGCGTGATGAGGAATCCCACCGAGAACACGGCGAAGAAGCGATGCAGTGCCTGCATGAAAACGCGTTGCCGCACCCGGAGGAGAAGTCGGTCCGTGGCCGCCAATCCGACGACCACCGTGCCTGTCAGTCCAAGGAGAGTGAACACCCCCGAATAGAAAATAAGAAAATCCTGAAGCTGTACCAGGACCGATGCTCCGAGGAGAGCGGTGCCGGCCAGCAGCGACGTGGAGGTGACCAGTCTGACCACGATTGGGGGTCGTGATCGAGACCTTTGCGGTGCCCGCCGGTGTCGCGTTTCCTTCATCCCGTCCTCCGCCAGATGATGCGGAACCGGCCTAAACCGGACAACATACCGCTGGGTGCCTACCGGGATCATCGGGACATTTGCGCGCGCCGATCACAATAGCGCCTCTGGAGTCTCGCTGGTACCAGAACGTTACAGAAATTCGGGCATTCGTCACCCGCCTCACCAGCCGACCTGACCACTCCCCTACCTCGAAGTCAGTACCGCGTACCTGTCCTGACCACCGGAAAAGCAGTGGCCCGGCGCGCCGGAGGCGATCTAACGTTGAGCGTCGTGAACACTCGCAGCCCTCAGACGATCAGTGACGGATCCGGCCGTCCGGTGCTCAGCTACGTCGAGGGCACCCGCGCCGGACGCCCCTACGCCGACATGGCCAAGGTGCTCGGCCCCGGCGCCGACGAGGTGATCCTGCGCCGGCTGCCCGGCTGGGTGGTGTCCGGCGACGAGGACCTCGGCAGGCGCCTGCTCGCCGCCGGGGCGTCCCGGCTACGGCACGCCCACACCTACTCGCGCGACCTGCGGGCCGAGCCCGCGCCCGCCTGCTGGGCCGAGACCGGGTACGGCGTGGTGGCCTGCGACGCGGTGCCTCCCGCCGAGGTGTTCCCCGCCTGGCGCGCCGCCTACGGGCCCGGGCACCCCGACCACCACGACACCGGCGACGCCGCCCTGCTGGCCGGTGAGCTGGCGCCGCTGCTGGCCGGGAGGTCCTGGGGCCCGCTGCTGCCGTGCGGCGGCCTGCTGCTGCGCCAGGACCGCGTGGTGGCCGGCGTGCTGGTGGGCACGCTCGGCGCCGACCCGCCGTTCGGCGGCCCGTGGGTGATGGACGTGTTCCGCGACCCCGCCCCCCGCTTCGCCGGGCTCGGCGGGGTGATGCTGCGCCGCGCGCTCGCCCTGGCGACCATGCACGGCCTCCCGGCCCTGGGCCTCGCCGTCACCGAGGGCAACCCCGCGCGGCGCCTCTACGAGCGTCTGGGCTTCCGCCACACGGCCTCCGCGATGACGGTGATCGTCCCCGGCGAGGTACGGGCGGACGCCGCCGCCGAGCACGGCTGACCCCGGGCGCCGCGGGCCCGGCCGCCGGAGGTCTCAGGCCGCCTCGGGGCTCAGCCAGACGTAGCCCGCGAACCTGCCGCCGATGCGGTCCCTGCGGTGGGAGTACAGGTCGGCGCTCTCGATGGTGCAGCGGTCGTCGTGGCGGACGTCGGCGACGCCGGCCCGGGCGAGCTGGGCGGCGATGCCCGCGCGCAGGTCCAGCGCGGGGGTGCCCGCGCGGGTGGTGGACCACGCTCCGGGGACGGCCGCGGCGACCTGGTCGCGCAGCGCCCCGGGCACCTCGTAGCACGCGCCGCAGGCCATCGGGCCGATCAGCGCGATCAGGTCGCCCGCGCCGTACGCGCGCATGGCCTCGACCAGCGCGGGCACCACCCCGGCGGCCGTGCCCGCCCGGCCGGAGTGGGCGCCGCCGACCAGCCCGGCGGCGGGATCGGCGAGCAGGACGGGGGCGCAGTCGGCGGCGAGCACCGCGAGCGCGAGGCCGGGACGGTCGGTGTAGACGCCGTCCAGCTCGGGAGGGTCGACGCCGAACGGCTCGGTGACGTAGCCGACGTGGGGGCTGTGCACCTGCCGCATGAACACGACCTTGGCGGGGTCCAGGCCGAAGCCCTTGGCGGTGATGGCGCGGTTCTCGCTGACGGACACCGGGTCGTCGCCCACCGACCCGCCGAGGTTGCGGGTGCCGTACGGCCCCCCGCTGACCCCGCCGTGCCGGTCGGTGAACGCCATGCGCACCCGGTCGATCGCAAGCACGGCGCCAGCCTACCCGTCAGGCCCGTCGCAGGGACTCGTACAGGGCGTGGGTGCGGGCGGCGACGGCGGCCCAGGAGAAGTGCTCGACGGCCCGCGTCCGGCCCGCCTTCCCCATGGCGGCGGCCGTGCCCGGGTCGGCCAGCAGCGCGGCGACCCGCTCGGCGAGGGCGTCCGCGAACGCCTCGGGCTCGCGCGGCTCTCCGTCGGCCAGGGGGTCGATCGGCACCAGCAGCCCGGTCTCGCCGTCCGCGACGACCTCGGGGATGCCGCCGGTGGCGGTGGCCACCACCGCGGTCTCGCAGGCCATGGCCTCAAGATTGACGATGCCCATGGGCTCGTACACCGACGGGCAGACGAAGACCGTGGCGTGCGTGAGGATCTGGATCACCTCGGGCTTCGGCAGCATCTCCGAGATCCAGACCACGCCGGACCTGCGGGCCCGCAGCTCCTCCACCAGGCCGGTGATCTCGGCCGCGATCTCCGGGGTGTCCGGGGCGCCCGCGCACAGCACGAGCTGGGCGTCCGGCGGGAGGGCGCGGGCGGCCCGCAGCAGGTGGGCGAGGCCCTTCTGCCGGGTGACCCGCCCGACGAACAGCACGTACGGCCGCGCGGGGTCGATGCCGTGCCGGGTGAGGACGTCCGTGCCTGGGTCGGGGGCGTACTCGGCGGTGTCGATGCCGTTGTGGATCACACCGACCCGGGCGGGCGGGATGTCCGGGTAGCAGGCGAGCACGTCGCGCCGCATGCCCTCGGAGACGGCGATCACCGCGTCCGCGGCGAGCAGCGCCTCGCGCTCGGCCCACGAGGACAGGGTGTAGCCGCCGCCGAGCTGCTCGGCCTTCCAGGGGCGCAGCGGTTCGAGGCTGTGCGTGGTGACCACGTGCGGGACGCCGTACAGCATCTTGGCCATGTGACCGGCGAAGTTGGCGTACCACGTGTGGCTGTGCACGAGATCGGCGCCCTCGCAGGCGGCGGCCATCTCCAGGTCCACGCCGAGCACCTGCAGCGCCGGGTTGGCCGCCTCCAGGCCGCCGGGCACCCGGTAGGCGTCCACGGCGGGCTCGGCGCGCGGGGCGCCGAAGCAGCGGACCCGCACGTCGGCCAGGCGGCGGAGCTCCCGCGCGAGGTATTCGACATGGACGCCGGCCCCGCCGTAGACCTCCGGCGGGTACTCGCGGCTCAGCAGATCGACACGCATGGGTAGACCTTAGCCGTCTGTGATGTTTGAGCGGATTTGGTGAGGAAAAGGCGGGTAACGTCGTGCTATGACGACGTCCAGAATCCTCGCGATCGTGCTGGCCGGTGGCGAGGGCAAGCGGCTGATGCCGCTCACAGCCGACCGGGCCAAACCGGCGGTCCCCTTCGGAGGCATCTACCGCCTGGTCGACTTCGTACTGTCCAATCTGGCCAACGGCGGCTACCTCAAGATCGTCGTCCTCACGCAGTACAAGAGCCACAGCCTCGACCGGCACGTGTCGCGCACCTGGCGGCTGTCCGCCATGCTCGGCAACTACGTCACGCCGGTGCCCGCCCAGCAGCGGCTCGGGCCCCGCTGGTTCGCCGGGTCGGCGGACGCGCTGTTCCAGAACCTCAACCTGATCTACGACGAGCTGCCCGAGCACTGCATCGTGTTCGGCGCCGACCACATCTACCGCATGGACCCGCAGCAGATGGTCCGGCAGCACGTCGACTCCGGGGCGGACGTCACCGTCGCCGCGATCCGCCAGCCGCTGACCATGGCCGACCAGTTCGGGGTGATCGAGACCGACCCGGCCGGGCGGCGCATCGTGGCGTTCCGGGAGAAGCCCACCGACGCCATCGGGCTGCCGGACGCGCCCGACCAGATCTACGCCTCGATGGGCAACTACGTCTTCAAGACCCAGGCCCTGATCGACGCCCTGCGCGAGGACGCGCTCGACCCGAGCAGCCGGCACGACCTCGGCGGCGACATCATCCCCATGTTCGTCAAGGCCGGCGGCGCCGAGGTGTACGACTTCGCCGACAACGTGGTGCCCGGCTCCACCGAGCGCGACCGCGGCTACTGGCGGGACGTCGGGACGCTGGACGCCTACTACGAGGCCAACATGGACCTGGTGTCGGCCCATCCGGTGTTCAACCTGTACAACTCGCACTGGCCGATCTACACCGGGCACGACCCGCTGCCCCCGGCCAAGTTCGTGCACAACGACGGCGACCGGGTGGGGCAGGCGCACGACTCGCTGGTCTCCCCCGGGGTGATCGTCTCCGGCGGCACCGCCTGCCGGTCGATCCTTTCGCCGGGCGTGGTGATGCACTCCCACTCCCAGGTGGAGGATTCGGTGCTGATGGGCGGGGTGAAGATCGGCCGGGGCGCCATCGTGCGGCGGGCGATCATCGACAAGAACGTGGTGGTCCCGGACGGGGCCAGGATCGGCCTGGACCTGGAGTACGACCGCTCCCGATTCGCGGTGACGCGGGCGGGCGTGGTGGTCATCGCGAAGAACGAGATCATCGACCGGTAGGCGCGCGCCCTTGGTCAATCCATGGGGCGTCTGCGACTAGCCGCTATATCTGGGTAGGCGTTGAAGTATGACGGAATTTCGGCGAGGCCCCGACGACATGGGCGACGACGAGCAGTTGAGCGAGATCGCGGAGTGGACCGGCGACGTCCGCCTCGGGCACAACTTCGAGGAGGAGGACCCGGAGCACACCGGAGGTATCTCCCGCCGCGTCCGGCAGGAGGTCCCCGACCGCCCCCCGCACGCCGTGCGGGAGAACATGCGGCTGGTCGCCCCGGACGAGGGCGCCCACGAGGACGTGGACTCCGAGGAGTTCGCCCTCTACGCCGGACCGGACGACGACGATCTGTCCGCCGAGGAACGGGCCATGCACATCGAACCCGAGTAAAGCGCCGGCCTTCGCACGCTAAAGTCCCGGATGTGCGAAGATCACGGCCATTCTGGCGGCTGACCCCGGCGGAACGACGCGTGTGGGACGCCTATCCCTCCGGCGACTGGGTCGACCTGCGGACCGGTGACTGCCGGAAGGACGACCCGGCCGAGGGCGGCCGGTGGGGACGCGATCGCACGGTGCGCGCCGGGGTGCTGACCGCGCTGCTGCTCGGCGCCCAGCCCCCGGAGGACGGGCGGGTGGCCGGGCTGCGGCTGGCGGGCGCGCGGATCACCGGCCTGGTGAACCTCTCCGACGCGAACCTCACCACCAAGCTCCACCTGCTCAACTGCCACATCGGCGGCACCATCGCGCTGTCCGACGCGACCACCAAGGGCGTGCGGTTCCGCGGCTGCGACATCCATCGCATCAGGGCCGCCCGCTGCACCGTCGACGGGCTGTTCGAGCTCGACTCCTGCACCGTCCACGCCGGGGTGCGCCTGGACAACGCGCACATCAGCGGCCAGTTCCGCCTCGCCGGGGCCCGCCTGTTCGCGCCCCGTTCCGACTCCTCGCCCAGCGAGAGCTTCAAGTCCGACCCGCGCCGTCCCTACAGCGACACCGAGCAGCGCGAACGCGGCTGGGATCAGCACCACTGGGCGCTGTGGGCCGGCGGGCTCACCGTGGACGGCGGCGCGTTCTGCCGCGACATGCGCACCGAGGGCGGCCTGCGGCTGATCGGCGCCCGGTTCAACAGCGGCCTCTACCTGCAGCGCGCGGTGATCAAGGGCACCGGTAGCCAGGCCGTCTACGCCGACCACATGCAGGCCTCCAGCGTCGAGTGCAGCGAGGGCTTCACCGCCGAGGGCACGGTGCGGATGCGCGGCGCGCGGATCTCCGGGGTGCTGTCGTTCAACAACGCCGTGCTCGGCGACGAGCGACGCTGCCTGCACCTGAGTCACATGCAGGTGGACGAGCTGATCCTCACGCCCGCCTCGCTGAAGGGCGAGGTCAACCTCGCGTACTCCCGGATCGGGGTGCTGCTCGACAACCCCCGCGCCTATCCCGGGGATGTGCGCCTCAACGGGTTCGTCTTCGAGTCGCTGCGCGGCGGCACCCCCTTCGCCCACCGGCTGGGCTGGGTGGCCAAGGACCCCGACGGCTACCGGCCGCAGCCGTACGAGCAGCTGGCCTCCTGGTACCGCCGGATCGGCCACGACCAGGACGCCCGGCGGGTGCTGCTCGCCAAGCAGCGGGCCCGCCGCGGCACGCTGAGGCTGCCGAGCCGGGTGGCGGGGTACCTGCTGGACCTCGCGGTCGGGTACGGCTACCGGCCCTGGCTGGCCGGGGCGTGGTTCGCCCTGCTGCTCGCCGCCGGGACGATCATCTTCGCCGGCCACCCGCCGGCCCAGGTGGGCCTGGACGAGCGGCGGGTGTTCCACGCGTTCCCCTACACCCTGGACCTCCTGGTGCCGGTGAGCGTCTTCGAGCTGCGCGGGGCGTGGGAGCCGGTCGGCTGGACGCAGTGGGTGGCCAACACCCTCATCGCCTGCGGCTGGATCCTCGCCACCGCGCTGATCGCCGGCGGCACCCGGGTGCTACGCCCCTCGTCCGCCTGAGTCGACCCGCACGCCCCGGGTGCCGACGATCCTGCGCGGCTCGGGCACGTCCTCCACGCGTACCCGCGGCAGGGACTCGGGGTGGTTGCGCCGGATGTAGTCGACCATGTGCTCGCGCATGTCGCACTTGAGGTCCCACACGCTCGGCGCGTCCGAGGCACTCATCAGGGCGCGCAGCTCCACCAGGCCGTTGGGCTGCACGCCGGTGACCTGGAGCGTCCAGTCCTTCTGGTCCCACAGCGGGTGCTCGCGCAGCGCGCGGTACAGCTCTGCGCGCAGCTCGGCCACCGGGACCGCCCAGTCGACGCTGAAGGTCACGTGGCCGATGACGCGGCTGCCGTGCCGGGTCCAGTTCTCGAACGGGGTGTTGGTGAAGTACGACACCGGGAGGATCAGCCGGCGCTCGTCCCACAGCCGCAGCACCACGTAGGTCAGGGTGAGCTCCTCTATGCGGCCCCACTCGTCGTCCACCACGACCACGTCGTCCAGCCGGATGGCGTCGCTGAACACCAGCTGGAGCCCGGCGATCAGGTTGCCCAGCGTGGACTGGGCCGCGATGCCCACGACCACGCCCGCGATGCCCGCCGACGCGATCAGCCCGGCGCCGAGCGCCCGCACGGCGGGGAAGGTGAACATGATCGCGCCGAGGGCGATCAGGATGATGACGGCGGCGGCCGCCCGGCGCACCAGGGTGATCTGGGTGCGGATGCGGCGCGCCCTGCGGTTGCGGTCGCCCTCGACGTGGCCGAGGCGTTCCAGCACTACGTCGGTCACCGCGTACGCGGCCTGGATGATCAGCCAGGTGGAGCTGATGATCAGCAGCACCGCGACGGTCTGCTCGACCGGCCCCTCGAAGGACCGGCCGGACATGCCGGGGACGTAGACCGTCTCGAAGGCGACCAGCCCCGCGGTGGCGAACCCGGGCCAGGTGCAGCGTTCGACGATCGGCCCCGCCAGGGAGAAGCGCCCGTTCACCCTGCGGGACCTGAGCAGCCGCCTGAGCAGCTCCACCACCACCAGCGCCGCCACCACGGCGACGACCAGCACTATCCACTTCACTGCCGATGACACCGGCCGTGCTCCTTCGTCGTTCCCTCGCCGATCCGGGACGGACCCTAACCGCTATCTGGGCTCAAGAATCCCCCAAACCGGGGTCAACTACGAGATAAGCATCACAATCTCCTCGAAGGGACGGAGAGGATGCCTCAGGCGCGCAGGCCCAGGTCGCCGAAGGCTTTGCTCAGCCGGGCCGCCTCCACGCGGAGCCACTGGCCGAAGTCGTCGCCGTCCAGGTAGAGCGGGGCCCAGCCGTTGCGGTGGCACAGCTCCCGCCAGGACGCGGTCTCGGTGACCGCGCGGCACATGGCGACGAGGGCGTCCCTGTCGTCGCCGGGCAGGTCGCCGGGGCCGAGCAGGGCCCGCCAGTCGGCGCAGTACAGGTGGGCGTCGCACTCGAACAGCGTGGGCGCGTCCAGGCCGGGCAGGCGGTCGGGGGCCGAGACGGCCAGCACCCGCAGGTCCCCCGCGCGCACCCGGGCGCGCAGGCCGGAGTGGCTGCCGAGGACGACGGCGGCGAGCCCGCCCGCCGACGCGCCCGCCGCCTCCTCGCCGGTGCGGCACGCCACGTAGTGCGGCAGCCGCGGGTCCACGCCGAGGCTCTGGGCGAGCATGCCGAACATGACGTGATCCACGCCGCCCTCGGCGCGCCCGGCGACCGCCACCGCGGCCGGGTCGCGCCGCATGGTGTCGGCGAACGCCGCGAACGAGCCGATGGCCGAGGCCGAGGGCACCGCGACCAGCTCCCACTCCCCGCACAGCCGGGCCAGCGGGGTGATCCCGGCGAACGCGGTGGCCTGGCGCCCCGGGCGTACCGTCCCCACCGTCTCCAGCTCGGCCAGCATGAGCCGCCCGGGCCCGCGGGCGGCGGCGAACTCGGCCAGCGCCGAGCGCTCAGGCCGGTTGACCACCTCGACCCCGCGCACCAGGGCCTCCCGCTCCGCCAGGCCGCGCAGCGACCGCGCCACCCGATCGGCGACGGACCCCGGCGGCCCGGGGACGATCAACGAGATACCGGAGTTCGCCAGGGCCCGCTCCCGTGCGCCGATGGCGCTCCCGCATCCGGCGGCCGCCGCGGCAAGGCCGGCGCCGAGCGCGAGCACCTGCCGTCGACGCATACTTCACGCCCTTTCCCCCGATATTCGACTAAATGCCCAATTAGTCACCCCGCCACACGGCACCCCCCTGGAGGGCGACGCGGGGCGTGCGCGGGGGATGTGCGTGCGCGCGGGAAGGGCGATCGTGGCGGGGAGCCTGGTGTTCCGCGACGAGGATCAGGCACTCGCCGGACCGGCGCTCGGCATGCCGAGCATGTTCGTGCCGATGTTCGGGTCACCGTTCAGCGGTGGCGGCCGCGGGGCTTGAGGCGGGTGGTGGGGAGGGCGGGGGCGGGGAGGGGGGCGCCGGCGAAGCCGGGGACGGTGCCGAACTCCCTGCCGTGGGACCACTCCTTGCGGAAGCGCTCGATCTCCTCGTGGGTGCGGCCGACGAAGTTCCACCACATGACGAGCTCCTCCTCGAAGGGCTCGCCGCCGATCAGGAGGACCCGCGCGGGGGTGGGGGCGTGGAAGGACAGCTGCGTGCGGCCGGAGCCCAGGTACAGCAGGGGGCCGGGGTCGAGCGTCACGCCGTCGGCCTCGACGCCGCCGGACAGGGCCAGCACGGCGTACTCGAAGCCGGGGCGGACCGGGAAGGTGACCTGGGCGCCGTCCTCGAAGGCCAGTTCGGCGCCCACCAGGGGGGTGTAGGTCCGCGCGGGCGAGGTCACGCCGTCGAACTCCCCCATGATGACGGTCGCCGCGACCCCGGGGCGGGTCGCCACCGGCAGGTCGGGGTGGTGGTCGAAGGCCGGGTCGGCGTACCGGTGCTTCTCGGGCAGCGCCACCCACAGCTGCACGCCGTGCAGCACCCCGTCGCCTGCCTCGCCGGACTCCTCGGCGTGGGAGATCGCCCTGCCGGCCGTCATCAGGTTCAGCCGGCCGGGGGTGATCAGCTGCTCGCTGCCGAGGCTGTCGCGGTGCAGCACCTCGCCGCGCAGCAGCCAGCTCACGGTCTGCAGGCCGGTGTGCGGGTGCGGCGGCACCCGCATGACGGCCCGCTCGGGGCCGTAGTGGTCGACGAAGCACCACGCGCCGACCATCCGGCGGTCGCGGTTCGGCAGGGTGCGGGTCACCTTCATCGCGCGCGGGCCGCCGAGCACGACCTCCCGGCCGATCAGCGGCTCGCGCACGGGGCCGTCCAGGGCCTCGGCGCTGCCACCCCAGGTGGTCTCCCGCGGTTCCTGTTCCAGGTTGCTCACCAGACGACTGTACGGCCCTGACGCAGGGGAGATACCAGAGTTTTGCCCGATTTGTGATGCTGTCCACTCACACCGCGTGCCCACCCGGTCACGCGACCGGCGCCGCCCGGCCCGTCCCAAGGGTGCGGGCCGGACCGGGCGAGGCCGGGCGGATCACTCGGCGCGCCGGGGGGCGAGGTCGCCGGGGCGAGCCCGGTGAGCGGGTGAGGCGAGGTCAGCGGGGGCGGGCCTCGACGTAGGAGACCCCGGGCATGGGGAGGTCGAAGGCGGTGGTGAGGGTGCCGCGTTCGGCCCGCACCGTGGCCGGGGGGTGGAGCTCGTCGAGGGTGTTGCGGGCGCGCAGCTCGGCCCACTGGTCCGTGGTCGGCCAGTCGCCGCCGCCCATGGACGCCCACACGCCCTCGATGTCGGAGTGCCCGCGGTCGACGCGGTGGTGCGTCAGGACGTACTCGCGGTCGGCGAGCCCGGCGAAGGTCAGGGTGACCCGCCGGCCGAGGATCGGGGCGCCGCCGGCCTTGGCGTGGTCGAGCGTGCCGTTCCACACCAGCGCCCCGGCGCGGCCGTCGTCGTGCCGGGCCGCCCACGCCTCCACCCCGCCCGCGTCGCCGGTGACCTCCACGGCCAGCTCGTGGTCGCCGAGCCGCTCGGCCAGGACGAGCGCGAGATAGCGGGGCTTGCGCAGGTTCCCGACGGTGAGCAGGCCGAACCCGCCGTGGAACAGCCGCGGCGGCCGGCCCAGCTCCTCGAAGTGGTCCGAGGCCACCCAGTGCGACAGCGCCTCGACCCGCCCCGCCGCCGACCGCATTCCGTGCAGGACGAACGCCGCGCCGAACGGCCCGTCGCCGACGCCGTGGAAGTGCGTCGGCGTCGGTCCCCACTCGGTCCACCAGATCGGCGTGCCCGCCTTGCCGTACCGGGCGAGGACCGGCCGCCAGTCCAGCGGCGCGTTGCCGTAGGTGTGGGTGGAGACGAAGTCGAGCGACGCGCCCGACCGGACGGTGTGCGCGACGAGCTCCTCGACCCAGCCGTTGGCGGCGCTGGCGGGGCCGCCGACGCGCAGGTCCGGATGCACGTTCTTCACCGCCGCGGCGGTGACGTCGTACAGCCGGAGGTACTCCTCGGGAGTGCCGCTCCAGAAGACCTCCAGGTTGGCCTCGTTCCACACCTCGAAGGACCATTCGGCGACCAGCTCGGCCAGCCCGTAGCGGTCGGCCAGGTGGTGCACCAGGTCGTGGACCAGGTCGCCCCAGCGGTCGTAGTCCTTGGGCGGGGAGATGATCGCCCGGTAGTCGAACACGGTCTTGGACGGGTCGGCGGCCAGGTCCCGCGGCATGTAGCCCAGCTCCACGACCGGCCGCAGGCCGAGACCGGTCAGGGTGTCGTAGACCCGGTCCACCCCGGTGAAGTCGTGCACCGGCGCGCCGTCCACCTCGCGGTAGACGCCGAGGTCGTCGCCGAGGATGGCGTGCGCGCGCACGGCGCGCACGCCCAGCTCCTCGCGGGCCAGGCGCAGCGCCGCCGCCAGCTCGGCCCCGATGGGACGGCCGCCGGTCTCCTCGGCGCTGAGCATGTGCGACAGGTGCTCCGAGCCGATCATCGGCCGCCAGGGCCGGGGCAGCGGCCGGGTGACGCGGCCCGCGTCGACGCCGACCGCCACCGCGTGGTCCCCGCCGTCGTGCGGGGTCGCCGCGACGGGGGCCGAGAACTCGCCGTGGACGTCCATCGTGCCGAGGGCGGCCACGACGTAGTGCGCGGTCCGCCCCGGGGTCACCGCCGTGTCGGCGTACCGGGTGGCCGGCACGCCGGCGACGTCCACGTGCGGCGGCTTGGTGCTGCTGAACGGCCCGTCCGGGCTCTCGCCCCGGTGGACGAGGTAGCCGATCGCCCCTTCCACCGGTTCCCACTCCAGCGTGACGTGCCCGGCGCCGGCGGTCGCGCGCAGCCCCCGCGGCACGGCGGGGATCGCGGGCTCGACGCCGGCGACCGCGCTCGCGTCGCCCGAGCTCCGGTAGATGCGCGCTCGCCAGTCGGTGCGGGCGGAATCGGTCATGTCGTCTTCTCCCCGATCGATGGTGGTTCGCTGGTCGCGCGGGTCGATGGTGGTCGTCAGCGCATCCGGGAGTCCCACACCTCGTCGCCCAGCACGGGCTTGAGCAGCCGCTCCGCGCCGCCGCGGGTGTAGTAACGGCGCATGGCGTCGTCGGCGAGGGCGTTGCCGAGGGCGGCCATGACCATCCCCTGGTCGAGGGCCAGGTACTCCTTGGCCACCGTGCCGCTGCGCACGGCCACAGCGTCGTAGAAGCCGCCGGGGCCGTAGGAGGCGAAGTCCTTCCGCAGCCGCGCGAGGTTGTCCAGCGCCTTGTCGCCCGCGTAGCGCAGGGCGAGGAAGGACGCGTGCGGCGTCACCACGCCGTCCCCGTACTGGGTGGGCTCGGGCTTGGCGGGCCGGCAGTCGCCGAAGCCGGGGTCGGTGGAGGTGCGCTCCTGGTCGGAGGTGTAGCCGTCGGTGTCCATGCCGAGGGGGTCCACCCCGTACTCGCGGTAGCCGCCGGCCGGGTTGTCGGACGGCGAGAAGCCCCAGTAGCCGTACTTCGCCTCCTTCAGGCCGTGCTCGATCTGCGCGGCGACGTAGACGGGGTGGTTGCGGCCCCAGCTCCGCCGGCCCCAGGTCTCCTCGGGGACCACGAGGTCGGCCATCAGCGCCTCGAACATGCTGCCGCCCCAGGTGGGGACGAACCGCATGCCGCGGTAGCCGTAGGTGCCCTCGAAGACCTCGATGCCCCGGTGCGTCCGCCAGGCGCCCTCGGGCTTCTGGTCGGACCAGCCCCAGTCGCAGGTGTCGGGGAAGGTGCGCCACATCCCGAAGTAGTGGGTGGCGGGCACCTGGCCGAGCGCGATGGCGACGTAGCTGACGATGCGCGTCTCGGACATGGCGCCGTAGCGGTGACAGGTCGAGTACACCGTCGTGCCGGTGTGCGCGTAGTCGGTCTCCTGGGAGCAGCCCTCCGGCGGCTCCGGCCAGTAGCCGCCGGTCATCAGCCCGGTGCCGACGTCCGCCCGGCCCTGCGGGTCGTAGAAGGCGGTGAAGTCCATCCGGGACAGCAGGGCGCGGGCCTTGGCGGACTGCTCGGGCACGGCGTTCCCGACCATCGTCAGCGCGGTGGCCAGCCAGGCGTTGTCGACGCTGGACACGAACGGCCGCACCGGGTCGCCGGTGTCCGGCCAGGTGCGCACCACCTGCAGCGTCGCGGGGTCGTACCAGTTGTAGTACAGCCCGGTGGCGGTGTCGTGGTCGAGCCGCCCGAGCGCGTCCAGCACGCGTCCGGCGCGCGCGGCGGCCTCCCGGCGATCGATCAGCCGCAGGTCGCGGGCGGCCAGCGTGCTCCACAGGTACGTACCGGCGTTGGTCGGCGAGGTCACCTTGGCCCGGGTGGTCAGGTCGCCGGACACCTTGTCGGCGGGCAGGCCGGTGCCGGGGTCCACCATGGCGGCCATGGAGCGCCAGGTGTCGGCGGCGTACCGCCGGAGCACCGAGGCGCGCGAGTCGGCCGCGACGGTGGGTGCCGTCCCGGCGACCAGGGCGAGGGAGAGTAAGCCGGTGAGGACTGTCTTGCGCATGGGCACCTCAGATCGCTCGAACTGTCCGGTGGGGGGTCATCTGAGCCCGGCCGTGGCCACGCCCTGGACGAAGTAACGCTGGAGGAACAGGAACAGCAGCAGGACGGGGGCGATGACGACGATCACTCCGGCCAGCAGCAGCCCGTAGTGGACGGCTTCCCGGCTCGACAGGCTCGCCAGCGCGACGGGCAGGGTGTACATCTCCTTGCGCTGGGCGACCACGGCCGGCCAGAGGAAGCCGTTCCACGAGGTCATGAAGGTGATCAGGCCGAGGGTCGCGAGCACCGGCTTGCAGAGCGGCAGCACGATGCGGAAGAAGATGCGCAGCTCCCCCGAGCCGTCCACCCGGGCCGCGTCCACGAGCTCGCCGGGGATCTCCCCCATGAACTGCCGCATCATGAAGACCCCGAGCGGGGTGACCAGGCCGGGCAGCACGATGCCGGCGTAGGTGTCGGCCAGGTTCAGGCTCGCCACCGTCACGAACTGCGGGATGAGCAGCACGATGCCCGGCACGAACATCTGGAGCAGCACCAGGCCGAAGACCACGCGGCCGCCGGAGAAGCGCAGCTTGGTGAGCGCGTAGGCGACCATCGAGCAGAACAGCAGGTTGGCGGTCACCACGACGGCCGCGACGACGACGCTGTTGAACGTCACGCGCACCACGTCCATCCGCTCGAACAGCAGGGCGTAGTTGTCGGTGACCCATCGCAGGGGCAGGAAGGTGGGCGGGTCCTGCCGCAACTCGGCGTCGGTCTTGAACGAGCCGAGCAGGGTCCACAGGAAGGGGCCCGCGACGGCCACCAGCCCGATCGTGAGCGCGGCGTACAGCGCCGCGACGCGTGCTCTCCTCACGGTCACGCTCCTCACCTCCCGGGCCGCAGCCATCGGAACTGCGCGAACGAGAACGCGGCGATGACGGTGAACAGCACGGTCGCCGCCGCCGCGCCGTAGCCGTAGTCGCCGAACCCGAACTGGTTGAAGATCGCCAGCGAGGCCGACAGGGTCGAGTTCAGCGGCCCGCCCCGGGTCATCACCAGGGGCTCCTCCAGGAACTGCAGGAACCCCGCGGCGCTGTAGACGCTGCAGAACAGCAGCACGGGGCGCAGCATCGGCACGGTGACGCGCCGGAATCTGGCCCACGTCCCGGCGCCGTCCACGGCGGCCGCCTCGTACAGCTCCTTCGGCACGCCCTGCAGCGCGGCGAGGAAGACGACCATGTCGAAGCCGAAGTTGCGCCACGCCGTCATGACGACCAGCGCGGGCAGCGCGGTGCGCTCGTCGAGCAGCCAGGCGGGCCCGTCGACGCCCACGGACCTGAGCAGGTCGTTGACCAGCCCGGCCTGGGGGTCCAGCAGCAGCCGCCAGGCCACGGCGATGCCGATGATGCTCGTGACGTAGGGCAGGTAGTAGCCGAGCCGGAAGAACGTGCGCAGCCGGGTGATGCCCGAGTTCAGCAGGACGGCCGCCGCCAGGCCCAGCGCGATGGTCAGCGGCGTGGTGGTGACCACGAAGAACAGCGTGTTGGCCGCCGCCCTGCGCATCGTGTCGTCCTGGAACAGGCGCTCGAAGTTCCGCAGGCCGACGAAGTTCACCGCGAGCGGGTCGCGCACGTCGGTGCTGCGCATGTCGGTGAAGCCCATGACGAGCCCGGCGAGCAGCGGCAACGCGTACATCAGGGCGAACACCGCGAGGAACGGGGCCGAGAACAGCCACGCCTGGACGTTCTTCCCGGGCGGTCTCGCCGCGGCCCGGCGGCGAGAGGCCGTTCCCCGGGCGGGCGTGCCGCGGCCCGTGCCCGGGTCCCGGCCGCGGCGTGCCAGGCCGGAGGCGGGGGCGGCGGACATCACAGGCCGGTGCCGACCGCGTCGGCCTGCGCCTGGACGGCCTTGGCCGCCTCCTGCGGGGTCGACCGGCCGAGGACGACCTTTTCCACCTCCTGGTCGATCACCTTGGAGATCTGGTCCCAGCTCGGGAAGGGCGGGGGCGACTTGGCGTCCTTCAGCTGCTCGCCGAAGACGGCGACGCGCTTGTCCGCGGTGAGCTCGGGGCGCTGCCACGCGGCCTGGACGGCGGGCAGGTCCTTGACGGCCTCGAACCAGGCGGCCTGAGTGGCCGGGTCGGTGAGCCACTGGACGAACTTCCAGGCGGCGTCCCTGTTCTTGGCGTCCTTGAAGACCACCAGGTCGCTGCCGCCGATGAAGCTCGTGCCGCCCGCGCTGCCCTTGGGGTAGGGGGCGACGTCGAACTTCTCGGCGAAGCCGGGGCCGCCGTCCTTCTCCATGGCGGCGATCATCCACGGCCCGGAGAAGTACGCGCCGACCTTGCCCTTGAAGAAGCTCGCCGGGAACGACGCCGGGTCGACCTTGTTTGAGGCCAGGCCCTCCTTGAAGTAGGACTGCTGCTGGGTCAGTGCGTTGACCATCTCGGGGGTGTCGAAGGTCCACTTGCCGTCCGAGCCGCTGATCGAGCCGCCCTGCTGCCAGACCAGCGGGAGGATCTCCTGCCAGGACCCCACGGTGTAGTTGAGGTTCACGCCCTGCGTGGCGCCGGCCTTCTGCAGGCCCTTCGCGAAGGCCTTGGTCTCCTGCCAGGTGGCCGGCGGCGTGAGCCCGGCCTTGGCCGCCAGGTCCTTGCGGTAGTACATGACGCGGGTCTCCACGTACCAGGGGACGCCCCAGGCCGTGCCGTTCACCTCGACGGTGTCCCACGCGCTGGGGAAGAACGCGGACTCGTCGATCAGGTTGCCCGGTGTCGGGTCCACCGCGCCGGTCTTGGCCAGCTCGCCCATCCAGGTCGAGCCGATCATGCTGACGTCGGGGGTCGCGCGGCCGGCGATCGAGGCGGTGATCTTGTCGTGCGCGACGTCCCAGCCGATGGGCGTCACCGTCACCTTCACACCCGGGTTGGCGGCCTCGAACCGCTTGGCGAAGGCGGCGAGCGCCTCACCCTCCGAGCCCATGGCCCACACCGAGAGGGTGCCGGTCACCGGGGCGGTGGTGTTCACGTCCTTGGGCTTCTCGGCGGCGCCGCCCGTCCCGCGCCCGCAGCCGGGCACGACGAGCAGGGCGGCGGCCAGCAACCCGGCCAGGGCCCTGGTGCCGCGCGCGGTCGTCGTGTACGTCTCTCGTGTTCCGTGTGCCGTGGTCCTGTACGCCGTCAACTCACTGACCTCCTGGGGGGTGCGGCCCGCAGCTGTCGCGGACGACCAGCTCGGTGCCGAGAGTGCGATGGCTTCGCTCGAGGCCCGCGCCGTCGATCAGCCGGTCCAGCGCGCGGGCGGCCTGGGCTCCCAGCTCTCTCATGGGCTGGCGCACGGTGGTCAGCCCGGGCCGCGCGTGGCGCGCGGCCATGATGTCGTCCCACCCGGTCACGGCGACGTCGTGCGGTACGGACAGGCCGAGGCGCTCGGCGGCGAGGATCACGCCGAGCGCCACCTCGTCGTCGGAGCAGATCACCGCCTCCGGCCGCCCCGCGCCGCCCAGCAGCGCGAGCGCGGCCTGGTAGCCGCTCTCGACGGTGTACTCGGCGGTGGCCACCGGCTCGACGGCGTCGCCGAGCACCGCGCGCACGCCCTGCCAGCGCTCGTCCACGTCGTCGCCGGTCGCGTACGGCGCGCCGAGGAAGACGAACCGCCGGTGGCCGTGGCCGCGCAGGTGGATCGCCAGGGCCCGCGCGGCCTCGGAGTTCTCGCTGCGCAGGGTCACCGCGCCCGGCCTTGGAGCGTGCGAGATGAGCACCAGGGGCAGGCTGGAGGCCACCAGCTCGCCGACGACGTCGCCGGGGACCGTGCTGCCGAACACCGCCAGGCCGTCGACCCGTCCGGCCAGCTCCCGCACCAGGTCCCGGACCGGCTCACGTCCCTTGGTGGACAGGATGACGACGGACCGGCCGAGCTCGGAGGTGACCTCCTCGTAGCCGATGAGAACCTCGGCGAAGTAGGGCCCGGAGAGGTTCGGGAAGACGATGCCGTTGGCGGCGTGCCTGCCCTCGGCGAGGCTCACCCCCGCGCGGCTCGGCGTGAAGCGCAGCTCCTCGACGGCGCGCAGGACCTTCTCGCGGGTGTCCGCCGCCACCGGCCCGGTCCCGCGCAGCGCGCGCGAGACCGTGGCGATCGACACCCCCGCGCGGCGCGCGACCTCGTAGATCGTCACGCCACCCGGCACCGAGGCGTCCCGCCCGTCCATGCGACCTCCTGGATGTAAGCGCTTCCACTGCTGAAAGCGACGAAGCCTATGGAAGCGCTTACAGTGCCAGCACCATGCCCGCGTCACCGGAATGTAAACAAATCCGCACAACATCGGAGACCACGGCTCGCGCGAGCCGTGGTCTCCGGGGCGAGGGCTACTCGACGGTGACGCTCTTGGCCAGGTTGCGGGGCTTGTCCACGTCGCGCTCCAGGGCGACCGCGGCGTGGTAGGCCAGCAGCTGCAACGGGATGCCGAGCAGGATCGGGTCCAGCTCGACCTCGTTCTTCGGCACCACGATGACGTCCTCGGCGAGACCGCCGTCCGGCACCCGGTGGCCGACCATGAGCACCCTGCCGCCCCGGGCGCGGATCTCGCCGAGGGTGGTGAGGTTCTTGTCCAGCAGCTCGTCGTCCGGCACCACCGCGACCGTCGGCATCTCCGGGCCGATCAGCGCCAGCGGGCCGTGCTTCAGCTCGCTGGCGGGGTACGCCTCGGCGTGGACGTAGGAGATCTCCTTGAGCTTCTGCGCGCCCTCGCGGGCCACGGGGTAGCCGCGGACCCGGCCGACGAACATCATGCCGGGGCTGGTGGCGTACTTGCGGGCCAGCGCCTCGATCGCGTCGCTCTGCTTGACGATCTCCTGGATCTGGTCGGGGAGCTTGCGCAGCCCCTGCACGATGCGGCGCCCGTCGGCCGGGGACAGGTCGTGGATCCGGCCGAAGTGCAGCGCCATCAGCGCGAACGCGACCGCCGTGGAGGTGAACGCCTTGGTGGAGGCCACCGACACCTCCGGGCCCGCGTGCAGGTAGACGCCGCCGTCCACCTCGCGCGCGATGGCGCTGCCGACCGCGTTGACGACGCCGAGCACCCGGCCGCCCTTGCGCTTCAGCTCCTGCACCGCGGCGAGGGTGTCGTAGGTCTCACCGGACTGGCTGACCGCGACGTACAGCGTGTCGTGCTCGACGACCGGGCTGCGGTACCGGAACTCCGAGGCGGGCTCGGCGTCGGCGGGGATGCGGGCCAGCTCCTCGATCAGCTGCGCGCCGATCTGACCGGCGTAGTAGGCCGAGCCACAGCCGATGATCTTCACACGGCGGAACGCCCGGGTCTCCCGGGCGTCCAGGTTGAGGCCGCCGAGGTGGGCGATGTTGAAGCGGTCGTCCAGGCGGCCGCGCAGGGTGCGGGCCACCGACTCGGGCTGGTCGGAGATCTCCTTGAGCAGGTAGTGCTCGAAGCCGCCGGTGTCGTAGTGGCCGGCGTCCCAGTCGACGGTCAGCGGCTCCTTGGAGGTGGCGCGGGCGTCCATGGTGAACGTGCGGAAGCCGTCGGCCTTGAGCACGGCCAGCTCGCCGTCCTCCAGGTGCACCACCTGGCGGGTGTAGCGCACCAGGGCGGCCACGTCGGAGGCGCAGAACATCTCCTTCTCGCCGATGCCGAGCACGATGGGGCTGCCGTTGCGGGCCACCACGATCTCGCCGGGGCGCTGCGCGTCCAGCACCGCGATGCCGTAGGTGCCGACGACGCTCTTCAGCGCCCGGCGCACGGCCTCCTCCAGGGACTCGGCGTCCTGCGCGGTGCGGGCGAACAGGTGGGCGAGCACCTCGGTGTCGGTCTCCGAGGCGAACACCGCGCCGTCGGCGATCAGCTTGGCGCGCAGCTCGTCGGCGTTCTCGATGATGCCGTTGTGCACGACCGCGATGCGCTCGGAGTTGTCCAGGTGGGGGTGGGCGTTGACGTCGTTGGGCACGCCGTGGGTGGCCCAGCGGGTGTGGCCGATGCCGAGGCCGCCCTTGAACCGGGCGGGCACCACCGCCGCGAGGTCGGCGACGCGGCCCTTGACCTTGCGGACCTTCAGGCCCTTGTTGCTCACCACGAGACCGGCCGAGTCGTAGCCGCGGTACTCCAGGCGCTGCAATCCTTCGAGCAGGATCGGCGCCGCGTCCTTCGGCCCGACATACGCGACGATTCCACACATATTTCGATCTCCTTGGCGCTACCCGTAGACGATACGGCGCAGTTGGCGGAGCGACAGTTCAGGTGCCGCGACGCGCCGGGCGGACAACTCCACGGCGATGCCGGGAAATATCCGCTCATTGGTGAGACCCTGAGCCCTCATCTCACCGTGGCGACGCCGCACGAACTCCTCGGTCGACTCCGAGAAGTAGGTCACGACCTCCGCCACGACGCGCGCCGCCTCACCCGGCCCGAGCGGCGTCGTCCGGGTCAGGTGCGCGATCAGGTCCTCATAGGACTGTCGTGCCGTAGACACAGGCCAGGACTTTACGCATGAAATCACGACCACGCCAAGATTCCTGCCCGATATCGGGCAGGATCACGCCTGAACTTCCCATCACCCGCCCATCCCTCATCGTCACGGCCCTCCCCCCGCCCCAAGCCCCGGCCCAAGCCAAGACCCACCCCCGCGCTACCCAAGATTCCCTCACCCATCCCAACGAGCCCCGACCGTCCCCACCCGCCCCGCGAACGCGCTAGAGTCGTCTCATCACCGGGTGGAGATCCCCTCTCCGACATCCGGTAAAGTAGGACCTGCATCACCCGGGCACCCGCCCAGATGCACGCGCGGACGTGGCTCAGCTGGTAGAGCATCACCTTGCCAAGGTGAGGGTCGCGGGTTCGAATCCCGTCGTCCGCTCTGAATCCCGATCAACCCCGGGGCGATTAGCTCAGTGGGAGAGCGCTACCTTGACACGGTAGAGGCCACTGGTTCAATCCCAGTATCGCCCACCACGCACGCCCTCATCAGGCCCGGTTTCATGCCGTGCTCCACACCGGCACACCGGTCGCCGCCCGCCCCCAGACGGGCCTCATCACAATTTGAACCCGGGTGACCTCCGCCCCCGGAGAACGCACGTCCTCTCTAGGACCTCGCTCATGCATCTTGAGCCACTCCGGCCCCACAGGAGAGCCCCCGTGACCGTTCGATCCCGCGACCCGCGCCTGATCGACAAGACCGCGCGGTTGATCGAGTTCCTCAGGGAACTCGCCTCGGTCAAGCGGCAGCCGGTCCGGGACCTCGCCTCCTACGACGAGGTTCACTGGCTCAACGATCTGCCGGCCGACGTGAAGGTCCACACCGCGGCCGAGCCGGACTCGGTCCTCCTCGAGATCGAGCCTCCTCCCGTGCTGCCCGCACCGGCGATCCCGGATCTGCTGGACGGCTGGGTCGACGTCGAGCAGGCGAGCCGTCCGCGGCTCGGCGTCCCGCCGCTTCGCGAGGAGGGGCCGGTGGCCCACACCGAGATCCTCCACGGGGAACGGCGGATCATTACGAAACTGGTGGCCGCCGAGGACGCTCCAGGCGTCCTGGCCGCCTACGACGCGTGGGTCCCGGTGTGGCGCGCCTGGGCCGAGCAGGAGCGCGTCCTGGCCGATCGCCGTCACTGGCACACACGTCTGCGGACGCACGCCGACACGTTGTCGCAGCACGACGACGAGTTCGAGCTGGTGCTGGCCACGGGCCTGCTCACGTGGAAGTCCCCCGAGGGGGTGAAGGTCGGCAACCACCTTCTGGTCACTCCGGTGGAGATCCGGCGGGACGAGGAGTCGCAGCGCGTCGAGATCGTGCTCAAGTCGCGTACCGTCCTCCAGGACCGTTCCATACTCGACGACCTCGCCGGGTTCGACCCGCGGCGCACCGATCACCTGCGTAACCGCGTCCGGGAGGGAGACGCCGGGTTCGGACTGGGTGAGACGGCTGTCCGGCTGCTCCAGCTCTGGTGCGAGCGCGCCTTCGAGCACGGCGCCGCCTATGACGGCACGTGGCATCCCCCGGCCCAGGACGACCTCACCACCCAGGTCCGCCTGGCGCCCGCGCTGGTGTTCCGCAAGCGTGACCGCGCCTCCCTGATCTCGTACTACGACCAGATGCTGGAGGCCCTCTCCGGCCCGGACGCGAGGGCGCCGCTCGGGCTCGCGCAACTGGTGACCTCGCTGGAACCGGACGAGCGGATGACGTTCATGCGAGAGCAGGGCACGGGAACCGGTCTCGGCTCCGATCCCCTGTTCCCCCTCCCGGCCAACCCGGAGCAGAGGCAGATCATCCAGCGCCTCCGGGCCGACAACGGCGTGGTGGTCCAGGGACCGCCCGGTACCGGCAAGACCCACACCATCGCCAACCTCGTCGCGTCGCTGCTGGCCGAAGGGCAGCGAGTGCTGGTCACCAGCCAGAAAGGGCAGGCCCTGCGGGTACTGCGCGACAAGCTGCCGGCCGACATCGCCCACCTGTGCGTCTCGGCGACCGACCAGGCCCGGGGCGGATCGCTCGAGCTGGAGGGCAGCGTGAAGACGCTCTCCCTCCGCCACGCCGACTATGTCCCCGAGACACAGGCGAAGCGGGTGGAGGACAGCCAGGGCCGGCTGGACGCGGCCCGCCGGACCGTCGCGCTGCTCACCGAGGAGATCCGGTCGATCCGTGAGGCGGAGACGTTCGACCACGGCACGGTCTCGCCCGGGTACTCCGGCACCCTCGCCCAGATCGTCGCCAAGATCAAGGAACGTGAGGACGTTCTCGGCTGGATGCCCCGGGGCGGCGTCGCCGATCAGCCGATCACCGCGGGAGAGGCCCAGGAACTGCTCGCGCTGCTCGCCTCCGGCACCCCCCGGCGGGAGGCCAGGGTCGATCAGAGGCTGCCCGATCCGGGTGCTCTGCCGTCGGCCGAGCGGGTACGCGGGCTGATCGCGGCCGAGTCCGCCGCGCACCAGGCCGCGCACTCCGCCCGCGACGGGCTGTCCGAGCTGCTGTCGGCCTGCGACGACCGGTTGTTCGCCTTGCTGGAGGAGCGGAAGGACACCGCCGAGGCGGCGCTGCACGAACTGAGGGGCCGCGCGGACGCCTGGGTCGAGCAGGCGGTACTCGACGGGCTGCACAACCGTAGAGTCGCGCTGTGGGAGCAGCTCGAGTCGCACAGAGACCGCGCCTCGGCCCTGGCCCAGGCGGTCACGGCCATCGGCTTCCGCCGCATCACCCTCCCCGCGTTCGAGACGGCCGGACCGCGCAGCTTGAACGGCCAGTGGACGGCCGCCGTCCGTCTACGCGACCATCTCGCCGGCGGAGGCAAGCTCAAGCGCGGCCTGCTCGCCTCCCGGTGCAGAAACAAGCCGAGCCGATTCTGCGTGACGCGCTGGTCGACGGGATCAGCCCCACCACGGTGGAACTGCTCGACCTGGTCATCGCGGAACTGAACGGCCGCGCGGCGATCGACGCGCTCGGCCACGGCTGGGACCTGGTGGGGGTCACGTTCGACGAGGGACCCCTGCAACGGGTGTCGACACGTATCACGGAGACGTACGAGCAGCTGGACCTCGTGCGTCGCGCCCTCGCCGCGATCACCGGCACCATCAAGTGTCTCGCGGCCGCGGGCATCCGGATCTCACTGCGCACGCCGGATGACTGGTCCCGCTATGTCGCCTCGTTGCGTGCCGTCCGGCTGAGACTGAGCGCGGAGAAGGCCACCCGGGAGCTGACCGAGCTGCAGGCGGGCCTGGAAAGGGAGATCGCCATCGGGCGGACGCCGCCCGAGCTGACGGCGGCGTCCCGCGCGGTCGCCCGGCGGGACGCCCAGGCCTACGCGGAGTGCCTGACCGGCTTGGCCCATGCCCTGCGTGAGCTGCGCGACGAGAGCCGGTGCGCCGCGTTGTTCACCAGGGTCCGTGACGCGCATCCGGCGCTCGCCAGGCTCATGAGCACCACACCCGGCGACGCGGCGTGGCAGCGGCGCCTCGGTGACTGGGATGGAGCCTGGGCGTGGGGGAAGGCCGCCGGCTTCTTCGACCGGCAACGGCGGCGGGGCCGGGAACAGCAACTGGAGATCCAGCTGGAGGCGGAGACGCGGCATCAGCTCGACCTGGTCGCGGAACTGGCCGCTGAGAAGGCGTGGGACCGATGCCTCGGCCGGATGACCGCGGAGCATTCGCAGGCGCTCAGGGCCTATCAGGACTATATGAGCAAGCTGGGCAAGGGCACCGGCAGGTACGCGTCGCGTTACCGCGCGCACGCACGGGAGGCGATGAGCAAGGCACTCGACGCGGTGCCCGCCTGGATCATGCCGCTCCCGCAGGTGGCCGAGACCATCCCGGCGCTGCGTGATTCCTTCGACGTGGTCATCGTCGACGAGGCCAGTCAGGCGAGCGTCGAGGCCCTGTTCCTGCTGTGGCTGGCGCCACGGGTCATCGTCGTGGGGGACGACAGGCAGTGCGCCCCATCGATGATCAGTAAGGGTGAGCTGGAGCCGATCTTCCGGAAGCTCGCCACCTACCTGCCGGACGTTCCCGCCTACCTGCGGGACGTGTTCACACCGGGTCCCAGCCTCTTCGACGTGCTGTCGACGCGGTTCGGCTCGGTCATCCGGCTCAGGGAGCATTTCCGCTGCATGCCGGAGATCATCGAGTACTCCTCGCGGCAGTTCTACAGCGGTGAGCCGCTGGTCCCGCTGCGCCAGTTCGGTGTGGACCGGCTGCCGCCGCTGCGCACCGTCCACGTCACCGGAGCCTTCACCGAGGGGACGGCGACTAAGCTGCGCAACCAGACCGAGGCCAAGGCGATCGTCGAACAGCTCAAGGCGTGCGCCGCCGATCCCGCGTACGACGGAAAGACCTTCGGTGTCGTCGTGATGCAGGGCACCGGCCAGGTCGCGCTGCTCCAGAACCTGCTCCATGCCGAGATGGAACTCAAGGAGCTCGACCGGCGCAAGATCCGGGTCGGGACCCCGCCGGACTTCCAGGGCGACGAGCGTGACATCGTCTTCCTGTCCATGGTGGTCGCGGAGCAGCGAAGCGCGGTCACCAGCACCGAGTGGCAACGCCGGTTCAACGTCGCCGCGTCGCGGGCCAAGGACCAGATGTGGCTGTTCCACTCGGTCAGCCCTGACCTGCTGCGGGCGGCCGACCTGCGGCGCTCGCTGCTCACGTACATGCTCAACCCACCCTCGGTGCTGTCCACGCCGTCCGCCCTCGCGGAGGTGACCGAGGACGACCGCCACCCGCACTTCGACTCCCTGTTCGAGCAGCGGGTCTTCCTGGAGATCCGCGCGCGCGGGTACCACATCGTGCCGCAGTTCGAGGTGAACGGCCGCCGTATCGACCTGGTCGTCAGCGGGGCGCAAGGCCGGTTGGCGGTCGAATGCGACGGCGACCACTGGCACGGCACACCGGAACAGATCCGGCAGGACAACGAACGGGAGCGGGAGCTCAAAAGGGCCGGCTGGCGATTCTGGCGGATCCGGGAGAGCGAGTTCTACTTCTCACGGCAGGAGGCGCTGGCGTCCCTGTGGCAGACGCTGGAGCGGATGGGAATCCGTCCCGGTGACGGGGAACCGGCCGCCCCCGCCAAGGACGCCGCGCACTGGTCCGCCCTGGAGCTGGCCGCGGTCGACGGCTGGGACGGCCTGGAGGACGGCGATGTGTCCGACCTCGAACAGCCCGACCTCCCCCCGAAGTCCTCCGAACCCCGCCCACCGTCACGACGCCCCGGCCCCCCGCGGCCCCCCGCGCCCGCCCGCCCGGCACCGGACGTGCCGGCGGTGATCGCCGGCTCCCGGCGCGGCACACGTCCTCGCTTCAAAGATCTTGAGGGGACCGACTGGCGTGCGGGCACCGCCGAGGTACGTGAATGGGCCCGGCGAAACCGCTACGAGATGGACGACGACCGGATTCCAGCGCACGTGCTCATGGCTTATAACCACGCCCACCCCGATCGCCCGTACTGAGATCGCGGGCGTCGTGGTCACCTGGCGACCGTGGCGGGGGTCGGTGCTCTACGGCTCGCGGGTGCGGCGAGAGCGTGACCAGAGTCGGTTGAGCGGGCCGGTCAGTAGGAGTAGGAGGAGTGCGTAGTAGCCGACGCCGGGGAGGGTCGCCGCCAGGGCGAAGGCCAGGATGAGGAGGGTGGTGGCGGTGAAGGCGCCGGTGACTATTCTGCGGGGGATGGGGTTGGATTCCAGGGCGGTGCCGGGGGTGCGGTGGATGATCAGGATCATGGCGGTCTGGCAGAGGCTCGCGGCGAGGATCGTGGCGATGTAGAAGGCGGCGGTGAAGCGGTCCCCCTTGTAGATGCCGATCATCTCGGTGGGGAACGGGAGCACCACGATGGCGAAGAGCCAGCCGAGGTTCCACCGCATCAGGCCGTGGGTGTACGCCTGGACGTGGCGGAAGAGGCGGTGGTGGTTCAGCCACAGCTGGGCGATCACCACGAAGCTGAGGACGAAAGTGAAGATCTGTGGCCAGCTGCCGGCCACCAGTTCGAACGCGGACCTGCCGTCGTTCTCCGAGACCACCTCCACCAGCGGGAGCACCAGGAGGGTGAGGGCGATCGCCACGACCGCGTCGGTGAACAGGACGAGGCGGTCGGGCTCCGGGGGATGGTCACTTCTGGGCTCCGGTGGTGGTCGGGCTGGGGGTCACAACGTCCTCAGCCAGGCGGCGGCTTCGCGTGGGCCCGGGAGACGGATCACCTGCAGGGGGGCGAATCGGGCGTCGGTGGTGCGTTCGCGGATGAGAGTGCGGCGGGGGGCGTGCTGGGACCAGGCCGACCAGGCCGGGTGGTCGGCGGTGAGCCATTCTGACAGCTTCTCCCTGTTGCCGCCGTAGACGTCCTCGCGGAGCAGCGTTCTGCGCAGGGAGCGGCGCAGGACCCTCGGCATGACGACGCTCCGGCGGTAGTCCAGCCAGACCACCGTGTCGGCCCGCCGCCAGAGCAGGTCCCTGACCTCGGCCTGGCCGAACGAGTCGAGAACCCAGCCCGGCCCGGACGCGATCTCGGCGACCTTCGCCGCGAAGTCCCCCGCCACGGCCCACCCCGGCCCGGCGAAGTACAGCGAGTCCATCTCGTGGTACGGAATCTGGAGCCGCCCGGCCACCGACCGCGCCATGGTGGTCTTGCCCGCCCCGGTGGTGCCCACCACGAGAACCCGCCGCACGCGTGAAGGATAGGCGTACCGACCCGGCACACCGCCGGCGGCCTCGACCCCACGGCAGGCGGCACGCACTACCGGGTGGAGCACAGGCCGGTCG
This sequence comes from Sphaerisporangium aureirubrum, assembly GCF_042658925.1. Taxonomy (NCBI): domain Bacteria; kingdom Bacillati; phylum Actinomycetota; class Actinomycetes; order Streptosporangiales; family Streptosporangiaceae; genus Sphaerisporangium; species Sphaerisporangium aureirubrum. Next base: position 18,931 of record NZ_JBHSRF010000041.1, on the reverse strand, counting down.
CCTGGGCGTCCTCGGGGAGGTCGCGCCGCTCGGCGGGGGTGAGTTCGCGGCGGCTCAGGATCGTGCAGAGGTGGTCTGTCCACTCGCTGGGGCGGGTCGACAGCGTGTACTCCCGCCAGGGGTCCACGCCGGGTGTCCCGGGGTGGCTCGTCGCGATGAGCTCGTCCGTGGTGGGACCGGCGAGCGGGGGGGACGCGTGCCAGGTGCCGCCGGTGCGGTCCAGGATCACGTGGGCGAGTCCGGCGTTGACGGCGGGGTGGCCGTGCCTGATCAGGACGCGGCGGCCCGAGTCGAGGAACCTGATGTCGCCCGCCCAGCCGATGCCCGTCTCCTCGGTGCTGAGGCCGGGCAGGAACTGGAGGACGGCGGTGGAGCGCGGTTCGCCGGCGGTGACGGTGTAGAGGTGCACCCGGTACCTGTCGTCGCAGACGACCAGGAGGCGGCCGTCCGGCGACAGGGCCAGATCGGTGAAGGTGTCGTGAGGGAAGACTATCGACCCCCTTCTGGCTCGGGTGCGCGTGTCCCAGACCTCGATCCGCTTTCCTGTGGTGTCGCCGACGGCGACCAGGGTGCCGTCGGCGGACGCCTTCAGGGCCCCGGGGCCGCCGAACCCGGTGACGGACGGGTCGAAGAACGGCGTGGCCTCCCTGCCGGGGGACGACATCAGCAGACGCTGATCGCGCCGGACCAGCAGATGGGTGCGATCCACCAGCGCCACCGGCAGGGCGAGCCGCTCGCTGTCGGGGTCGACCACTCCCGGCACCCCCGGCAGCGATCCCGCCCGCGTCAGACCGGGCATCCGGTATACCGCGGTCCGGAACTCGCCCGCGACGGCGAGCCAGCGGCCGTCAGGGCTGAACAGCAGTTCGACGGCCCCCGTCCCGCTCCCCGATCCCGGCGGGCGGCAGACGCCGTCCTTGATCCTGACGCGCCCCGTCCGCGCGCCGCCGTCGGCGTACGCGGTGACGACCCCGCCCGGACCGCACGTCACGTAGTGACCGCCGCCGGGGCTGCGCAGGGCGACGTCCACGGTGCCCGGGCGGTAGGGCAGCGGCCTGTCGCGTGATGACGTCACCAGCACGAGTTGGTCGTCGGCCGACACCACCAGGGGCCGGTCCCCGGCGGAGGCGGCGACCATGTCGCCGATGGTGCTGCCGGAGCGCGGGACGCCGCTCCACTCCCGCCGCCGGGACGGCGGACCGGCGAGCTCGGTGGCCGTCCAGCGGTTCATCGCCCAGCCGTCCAGGTCGAGGAACCAGCGGGCGGCGGAGTCGAGGCGGAACGGGGAGTAGCAGTCCGCCGCTGGCAACGCCGACGGCCTGCGTTCCCGGAACGGGAGTGTCGACTCGAACAGCCTCAGCCCACCGTCGGCCCCGGCGGTGGGGGCGCAGAAGAACAGGCGGTCACCGGCCGCCTCGACGCGCAGATCCGTGCCGACGGCCCGCGCCAGGGTCCGCCAACCGGGGGTTCCCGTGTCCGCGAGCCCGATCCTGACGACGTCGGTGAAGCCCGGGTCCTCCCCTGGCGGAGGGCCGAACTTGACGATCGCGGCCCGCGCCCCGGGCGTGACGCCGATCACCGTCAGGTAGCCCTTCTGCCCGCGTACCGGCAAGACGCGTTCCAGGTCACCGCGCGGGCTGTAGACCTCTACGGCCCCCGGGACCCTGTCGGCGTACTCACCGGTCAGGGACGCCGCCACCAGGCCGTGCTGGATCCGCACCGCGGAGACGCGCCGGCCCGGCGTGGCGGCGCGCACCGTGCGGACGGCCAGGGTGTCCACGTCGACGAACCACAGGCTGTCGCGCCCGCCCGCCACCAGCGTCGTGCCGTCCGGGCTGACGGCGACCGCGTCCACCTGCCGTCCGGGCAGGACGTCGACGGGGTCCGGCGACACCGCGCGGCGCCACAGGAACGCCCTGCCGAGCCCGGTGCCCACGGCGATGACGGCGCCGTCGTCGCTCGCCACGAGCCGGGCGATCGATCCGGCGTCGCGTGGCACGGCGTACACCCGGTCGGCCAGAGCGGTTCTGAAGTAGTCGCTGAAGAGGGCGGCGCCGATCTCCGGGTCGGCGGGGTCGGTGCGGTAGGCCGCGATGCCGTAGAGCAGGGCGGTGGCGTAGCCGGTCCGGCCGGCGACGGAGAGCTTCATGAGCCTGTCGGCGGCGCCCGGGCGGTCGTGGCCGGTGAGGTCGATGCCGAGCAGGGTCAGGCCGCCGATAAGTGCCGCGACCACCAGGGTCACGCCGGAACGTACCAACGGGGCGCGGCGGCGGTGGCGCAGGCTCCTGGCGATGTACCCGGTCTCCCGGGTGCTGAGCGCGGCGGGGCGCAGGGAGCGCCATCGCCGGGCCTCCTTCAGAGCCGGTCCGTACAGCAGGCCGCCGCGGGGGTGGCCGGCGCGTTCCCAGCGGGTCAGGTCGTGCTGGAAGCCGTCCTGCCAGGTGCGGAAGTCGCGGTCCTGTTCGGCCCAGTCGCGCAGGCGGGTCCAGTGGGTGATCAGGGCCTCGTGCGCCAGTTCCACGGTCTCGGCGCCGTCCGGGTCACGGCCGGTCACCAGGAGGCGGTCGTCGGCCAGGCGCCGGGCCAGGGCCCACCGCTCGTCGCCGAGGTCGGTGCGGCGGGCGATCCTGCGGGTGGAGGCGGTGTTCTCGCCGGGGCGGACGAGCTGGGAGAACAGGAGGCGTGCCGGTGAGTCGGGGGTGTCGGCGTGCGAGGTGAGGCGCTCGGTCCAGATCTGCTCCGCGTAGGTGGCGAGGGAGCCGCCCACGGCGCCGAGGCGGTCGTAGGCGTCGTGGGTGAGGCGGCCGTGGTCGCGGTGCTCCCACAGGCAGGTGAGAGTGAACTGCAGCAGCGGCAGGCGGCCCGGGGCGTCGCCGAGGTCGTCGAGGATGCGCTCGGCCAGGCCGGGTTCCACCGTGACCCCGGGAGGCAGCGGTGCGGTGATGGTGGAGGCCAGGGCGGGCCTTTCCATGGGGCTGATGATGCGCAGGGAGTCGTGGAACGCGTGGGCGAGGTTCTGGACGCGGGAGACGTGGTCGATGAAGTCCGCGCGGAGGGTGGCCAGCAGCCAGACATCGGGCGGGAGCGGCAGCAGCGCGTCGGCGATGAGGCGGCCCTGGCCGGTGTCCCCCTCGGTGAAGACCTCTTCCAGCTGGTCGGCGACGATGAGGAGCCGCCCGGCGTCCTGGACGGCCAGGACGCGCTCGGTGACCTGTGACAGGTGGCCCTTGCCGATGACCTCCGCGAGCTGGACGAGGCGGGCGAGGCGCTCGACCTCGCCGAGGCCCGGCTCCAGCAGCGGCAGCAGCGCGGCGGCCAGCGAGAGGATCGCGTCCCCACCCGGACGGAACACCGCGACCACGAGCCCCGGGGAGGCGCGTAGACGGGGGACGAGCCCCGCGAGGGCCAGGGAGGACTTGCCTGAGCCGGAGGCACCGGTGATGACCAGGAGGTGCCGCGAGCGCAGTTCGCGGGCCAGGTCGGCGGCCACCTCGTCGCGGCCGTGGAACAGGGCCTCGTCGGACTCGGTGAAGGGTCGCAGGCCGCGGTAGGGGCACGGCGGCTCGGTCGCGGCAAGCAGGTCCGGGCGGGAGGCCAGGAGCAGCGCGGCGGGGATGACGTAGGCGGTGCGCAGGTCCGGCGGGCCGGTGGCCACGACCATTCCCACGGCGACGGCGCGCTCCTCGTCCCAGGCGGGTCCGCCGCTGAAGCCGGGTTCGACGAAATGGCCGTGGCCGTGCGCGGCGTCCACCTGGATCCAGCCCGTCGCCTGTGTCCCCGCCAGCCTGCCGAACGCCCGGACCCCGTCGTCGTGGGCCGCGGGGAAGCCGAAGACCGTCACCGGCCGCCGGCCGGGGACCTCCGCGCCGTCCAGCGCGACGGGCCTGGCGCCGGGGGGCGGCGGGCCGGGGAGCAGGAGCCAGGCGATGTCGTCCGGGTGCCCGGGAGCAGGTGGCTCGTCGACCCGGGCGCGCAGGACCGTTCCCGGGGCGAGCAGCGGGAAGTCGACGTCGACTTCACCCTCGCGGGCCGCGCGACCGGCCACGTGGGCGCAGGTCACGGCGATCCGGTCCGCGACCAGGAAGGCCGCGCCGATCGGGACGCCATTTGTCCCGAAAATACGAATTATGGCGTCGTCCAGCCGTTTCGCGGACGACGTCACGTTCGCACCGGCGGATTTTCGGTCACCCATTTCCGCCGTACCAGAAATACGCCCTGCTTTTTGAACACGGGCCACAATGATGCCATTTTTCGCGGCCACCGGTCCCCCGTATCCGCGATTACGGACCGCCGCAGTCAGAGGTGGAAAAAACGGTCTTCAGCTGGGGTGGGGCGTGTATCAGCCGGCCACCGTTTTCCAATCGGTCGTCAATCGGCGGGGGACACGCTTGGCCGGACACCGCACAGCGAAAGGAGACGAGGGACGGATGGCTGAGCAGACGTTCACGGCGGAGATTCCCATGGAGAAGCAGGTTCCCACCGTGAAGGTGAAGGACTGGGCTTTTCAGGCGCGTACCGATCTCGCTTCGTACATCAAGACGCTCACGATCAGGGACGACGTCAAGCCGTACGCGGAGGCGCTGGAGAAGCACCTGCTGAGGCTGGAGAAGTCGATCACTGACGGGACCGACGAGGCCGTCGCGCGGGCCACGTTCATCGAGACGGTGACGAACACCGACTACGGCAACGCCTGGGCGTTCTACATCGACAGGAAGACCGCGGCGGACCTGGCCTTTCACGCGGCGGCGGCCAAGGTCGCGCTTCAGCAGCTCGTCAACAGCGCGCGTGACGCGGCCGTCCGGGTGAGCAAGCAGAACAGCGGGGGACCCGGGAGTGCCGTCGGCACGGTGATCGCCGGGCTGGCCGACGCGAGCACGGGGACCACCTACACCGGGACCAGCGGCAACTACGCCTATGTCACCCAGCACCCGCTCATGGCCCAGGTGCTCGCGGGTACGGCGCAGGCCGAGAAATGGCCGGTGACCGGCTGCGCCGAGGTGGACGCGATGAACACCTACCTGCTCACCACGAACTTCACCAAGCTGTCCGACATCCCGCGCGGCAAGCTGCACTTCCACGCCGAGACCTACAACTGGTCCAAGGGCACCTGGCAGGCCCGGGGCGCGTGCAGCAACTGCGACCAGTGGCTGAAGAAGATCGGAGCGGGCCGGATCTGAACGCCGGTACCTGCCGAACCGTCCGACGAAAACGAGGAGGAAACCAAATGGCCGAGCAGACGAGCACCACGAACAACCCCTTCGAGAAGCAGGTGCCCACCACCGGAGTCCAGGCGTGGGCTCTCAAGGCGCGCCAGGACCTCGCCAGGTACATCAAGCCGCTCACGATCAGGGACGACGTCAAACCGTACGCCGAGGCGGTGGAGAAGCAGCTGGTCGCCCTGGAGAGCGCCATCGGTGTCAAGAAGACGGACCAGTCGGTCGCACGCGCCGAGTTCATCACGTGGCTGCTTCGCAACGACTACGGCGGCTTCCAGTTCTACGTGGACTCGAAGGACAAGGAGATCCTGGAGGCGAACCGGCTGGCGGCCGAGGCGGCCGTCAACAAGATCATCGCCAGCGCCCGGGACGCGGCCGTGCAGTTGCGCAACCAGCACGGCGGCGGGAGCGGGGCCGCGGTGGGCACGGTCGTCTCCGGTCTCGCCGACGTGACGACGGGCAACACCTACACCGGCACCAGCGGCAACTTCGCGTACGTCACCCAGCACGCGGTCATGCTCACCCTGCTCGCGCAGACGACGCAGGTCGAGAACTGGCCGGTGACCGGCTGCGCCGAGGTGGACGCGATGAACAACTACCTCCATCACATGAACATCACCTCCGTGGCCGGCATCCCGCGCGGCAAGCTGTTCTTCCACGCCGAGACCTGGAACAGCAACAGCCGGAAGTGGCAGCCGCGCAGCGCGTGCAGCAACTGCGACCAGTGGATCGCGAAGATCGGCGCGGGACGCATCTGAGCCCGGGCGGACCGGCGGGCGAGGCGTGGGGAGCCGCCTCGCCCGCCACCCCGGCCGCCGCCGGGCACGTCGCGGGTGTCCTCATCCGGTCAGCGCGATGAGCCGGACGGGACGCGCAGCCCGTCGATGAGCAGAGCGACCATGCGCCGGTTGTACTCGGGTCCTTCGCCGGGTACGGGCATGCACAGGTTGGCGATGGCGGCCAGCCCTCGTTCGGTCCCCAGGAACTCGGTGTACTGGCGCAGCCACTCGGCGAGCGCCTCCCCCGGCTCGTGGACGGCGCCGAGCCGAGGCCCCGCCGCGGCGCAGGCGTCGATCCCGCTCTCCACCACCGCCTTGACCAGGTCTGAGCGCAGCGGGAAGTGCCGGTAGAGCGTCCCGACGCCGACTCCGGCCAGGTCGGCGATCTCCTTGGCGGGCGCGTCGACGCCGGATGTGTCGAAGACGGCCCTCGCGGCCTTGATCAGGGCGTCCACGTTGCGCTGAGCGTCCGCGCGCATGCGGCGGGGCGCCGCGACGACGTCGTCCTGACCACCAAGGTGAGCCGCCCGATGGGCGAGGACCCCAACCGGCAGGGCGCCTCCCGGCGCTGGATCATGACGGCGGTCGAGAACTCGCTGCGTCGCCTGCGGACCGACCACATCGACCTCTACCAGATCCACCGCGTCGACCCCGCGACCGACGTCGAGGAGACCCTCTCCGCGCTCGCGGACCTGATCCGCGGCGGAAAGGTCCGCGCCATCGGCTCCTCCACGACCCCGGCCTCCGACATCGTCGAGGCGCAGTGGGTCGCGGAGCGCCGGAATCTGGAACGCTTCCGCACCGAGCAGCCGCCCTACTCCATCCTCAACCGCGGCATCGAGCGCGAGGTCCTGCCCGTCACCCAGCGGTACGGCATGGGCGTCCTGGTGTGGGGGCCGCTCGCTCAGGGGCTGCTCACCGGCCGTGTCCGCAGGAACCAGGAGAACGGCCTGCGCCGTGCGGGCCTCGTCAAGCACCTCAACGACGAGCGCCGCATCGACGTCGTCGAGCGGCTCATTCCCGTCGCCGAGGAGGCGGGCATGCCGATGACCCACCTCGCCACGGCGTTCGCCATCGCCCACCCCGGCGTCACCAGCGCCATCATCGGGCCGCGCACGATGGACCACCTCGACGACCTCCTCGCCGGCCTCGACGTCGTCCTCGGCGACGACATCCTGGACCGGATCGACGAGATCGTCCCGCCGGCACCGATGTCGGCGGCCTCGACCAGGACTACACGCCCCCCGCCCTGGAGGCCGCGAGCCTGCGCCGCCGCCCCCTCATCGGCCGCGCGGCCGCCTGACGATCCGCGCGTCCCGGACACCGGCGGCACGCCGTAGCGACGGCTACGAGCGCCCGGGGCCGGGGGCGGAGGCGCGGAGGGTCTCGGCCAGGCGTCCGGCGGAGCGGTGGGTGGCGGTCACGGCGGCGGGGGCCGCGGGGGTCACCAGGCGGCCTGCGTACTTGACCGGCTCGCCGGCGACGAGCACCGTGTCGACGTTGCCGGGGTGTGCGGCGGTGACGACGGTCCCGACGGGGTCGTGGCGGGCGCCGGACAGGTTGACGACGCCGGTGCGGATCAGCAGCAGGTCGGCCTGTTTGCCGACGCGCAGGGAACCCACCTGGTCGTCCAGACCGAGGGCCACGGCGCCGTCCAGGGTGGCCATGCGCAGGACGTCGGACGTGGTGAGACGGGGAGCGGCCTCCCCCTCGCGGCCGGGCTCGCCGGAGGGCCGCCACGTCCGGTCGACCGGGTGTTCCAGCCGTGCGGTGAGCAGGGCGGCGCGCATGAGGGAGAACATGTCGCCGGGGGACGAGGTGACGACGTCGGCGCCGAGGGCGGTGGTGACCTTGGCCTCGCGCAGGCGGGTGATCATGGGCGGGCCGTGGCCCATCTGGGCCTCGACGGCGGGGGCGATGGAGACCGAGCCGCCGGAGCCGGCGATGAGGAGGAGCTCGTGGCCGGGGAGCGAGTTCCCGTGCACGTACAGGGTGCCGGGGGCCAGCAGGTCGTGGTCGCGCAGGGCGGCGACGGGGTGGTCGGCGAGCGGGCCGCTGGCGACGTGGACGGCGATGCGGAGGCCGAGCTCCCTGGCGAGGAGCCAGTCCTCGCGCACGGTGTCCATCGGGCTGTACGACGGGCCGCGCGGCGCGAGGACCATGCGGAGCAGGGACCCGTCGCCGGGGAAGTGCTCGGCGCGGACGCGGCGCACCTCGGCGGGGTCGCGGACGGCGGGACGGCCGCCGCCGGGGCCGAACAGGGGGTAGCCGTAGCCGAACACGGCGCGGACGCCCGCCTCCCGCAGCGCCGACAACGCCGCCTCGGTGTGGCCGGGGCTCCGCTGGATGTCGGAGTAGTCCTGCACGGTGGTGATGCCGCCGTCCAGGCACTCCAGCGCGCCGGCCAGGGTGGCGGCGTGCACGTCCTCGGGGGTGAGGCGCCGGGCCAGGCGGCGCTGGACCAGGGAGACGTAGTCCATCAGGCCGGCGTCGGGGGCGATGCCGCGCAGCACGGTCTGCCACAGGTGCCGGTGGGCGTCCACGAAGCCGGGCAGCACGATGTGGCCGGAGCAGTCGAGCACGGTGGCGCCGGCGGACGGCAGGCCGGGTCCCACGGCGGCGATGCGGCCGTCCTCGATCAGCACGTCGACGGCGTGCCGGGCGTGCGGCTCGGGCTCGGTGTCGATGACGGTGCCGTCGCGCAGCAGGAGGCGGTCGGCGGGCATGGCGCTCCCCCGGTGTCGGGACGTGGGGCTACGCAGAGCAAGGTACCCCGGGTGCCCTCACCGCCCGCGGGACACGCCGTGCGGCTCGGCCCGCTCAGGGGCTTTAGATGGCGCAAAGGTCGCCATTAGGGCGGCCGGGGATGGTCGGGGACAGAGAAACGGATCCCATGGTCCCGAGGCGGCGGTCCACTGGTCGGTGCACAGGACGAATCACGCGTCGCCCTCAATGAAGGAGAGCCCGGCGCGCGATGGTAACCGAGCCCAACTCCGCTGTTCCCCATGGACGGACCTCTCCCGGCGAGGGCGTGTGGGCCGCGCCCGCCGAGGACGGTGACACACGGGTCGCCGTCGTCGGTGTCGCGTGCCGGCTGCCCAAGGCCCCGGACCCGGGGGCGTTCTGGCGCAACCTGCGTGACGGGGTGGACGCGATCACCGAGGTGCCCGCCGGACGGTGGGACGGGGACGCGTTCCACGACCCGGATCCGGCGGCGCTCGGCAAGGCCGTGGCCCGGCACGGCGGGTTCGTGGACGGGGTCGAGCTTTTCGACGCGGGCTTCTTCGGGATCGCGCCGCGCGAGGCCGAGGCGATGGACCCGCAGCAGAGGCTCATGCTGGAACTGAGCTGGGAGGCGCTGGAGCACGCCCGCATCGTGCCGGCGAGCCTCGCGGGGAGCCGCACGGCGGTGTTCGTGGGTGCCATCAGGGACGACTACGCGCTGCTGCTCGACCGGCACGGCGCCGAGGCCATCACCCAGCACACCGTCACCGGCACCAACCGGGGCATCATCGCCAACCGCGTGTCGTACACCCTCGGGCTGCGCGGGCCGAGCGTCACCGTGGACACCGCGCAGTCGTCCTCGCTGGTGGCCGTGCACCTGGCCTGCGCGAGCCTGCACGACGGAGAGGCGGACGTCGCCATCGCGGGCGGGGTGCACCTCAACCTGGTGCCCGAGGGCGTGGTTGGCGCGGCGAAGTTCGGCGGGCTGTCGCCCGACGGGCGGTGCCACACCTTCGACGCGCGGGCCAACGGGTACGTGCGGGGTGAGGGCGGCGCGGCCGTCGTGCTCAAGCCACTGCGCCGGGCCCTCGCCGACGGCGACCCGATCCTGTGCGTCATCCACGGCAGCGCGGTCAACAACGACGGCGCCACCGAAGGGCTGACCGTGCCGAACCCGTCCGCGCAGCGGGAGGTGGTGCGGCTGGCGTGGGCACGCGCCGGGGTGCGGCCGGACGACGTCCAGTACGTGGAGCTGCACGGCACCGGCACCCGCCGCGGCGACCCCGTCGAGGCCGCCGCCCTCGGCGCCGCCCTCACCTCACCGCCCGGCGTTGAGGCCACCGCGCCCGCCTCGCGCCAGGGGCCGCTGATGGTCGGGTCGGCCAAGACGAACGTCGGGCATCTGGAGGGCGCGGCCGGGATCGTCGGCCTTCTCAAGGTGGCGCTCAGTGTCAGGAACCGTGAGCTGCCGCCCAGCCTGCACTTCGAGACCCCGAACCCCGACATCCCGCTCGGTGAGCTGAACCTCGCCGTACAGCGCTCCCTCGGCCTGTGGCCCGCCCCGGACCGCCCGCTGGTCGCGGGCGTGAGCTCGTTCGGCATGGGCGGGACCAACTGCCACGTGGTGGTCTCCGACTGGCCGGAGCCGGAGCCGGAGGTGCCGCTGCACAGTTTCGGCTGGAGCGACACGTCGGTGCGCGAGCATGCCCGTGCTGCCACCCCAACAACGCATGACATATCCGAAATGTCGGATGGCTCAATCTCCACAAACGGATTCACCCCTCAGGACACGACCGTTTCCCACGACGTGGCGCCGCCGGGCGGCGGGGTTGCGGTGCCGGGTGATGAGGTTGCGGTGGCGGGTGATGACGTCGTGGTGCCGTTGGTGGTGTCGGGGCGGAGTTCGGCTGGGGTGCGGGGGCAGGGTGGGCGGTTGCGGGAGTGGCTTGCTCGGCGGGGTGGGGTGGGGGTTCGGGAGGTGGGGTTCTCGCTGGCGGTGACGCGGTCGGTGTTCGAGCATCGGGCCGTCGTGCTGGCGCGGGACGCCGAGGAGGCGCGGCGGGGGCTGGACGCGCTGGCGGACGGCCGGGAGGCGGCCGAGGTCGTGGTGGGGCGGGTCTCCGCGGGACGGACGGCGTTCATGTTCCCGGGGCAGGGGAGCCAGCGGGCCGGGATGGGGCGGGGGGCGTACGAGGCGTTCCCGGTGTTCGCGGCGGCGTTCGACGAGGTCTGCGCGGAGCTGGACAGGTGGCTGGGACGGCCGCTGCGTGAGGTCGTGTTCGCGGCGGAGGGGTCGCGGGAGGCGGCGCCGCTCGACCGCACCGAGTACACCCAGCCGGCGCTGTTCGCCGTGGAGGTGGCGCTGTTCCGGCTGCTGGAGCACTGGGGGCTGCGGCCCGGCCTCCTGATCGGCCACTCGGTGGGCGAGATCGCCGCCGCCCATGTGGCCGGGGTGCTGTCCCTGGCGGACGCGGCGCGGCTGGCCGCGGTGCGGGGACGGCTCATGCAGGGACTCCCCGGCGGCGGCGCGATGGTCTCGGTCGAGGCCGGCGCCGAGGAGGTGCTGCCGCTGCTGGAAGGACGCGACGGGCGGGCGGGGATCGCGGCGGTGAACGGGCCCCGGGCGACCGTGGTGTCCGGGGACGAGGACGCCGTCCTGGAGGTCGCCGAGGCGTTTCGCGCGCGGGGCCGCAAGGCCTCCCGGCTGCGCACCAGCCACGCGTTCCACTCGCCGCGCATGGACCCGATGCTGGAGGAGTTCCGCGCGGCCGTCCGGGCCATGTCGTTCGCCCCGCCCGTGGTCCCGGTCGTGTCGAACCTCACCGGCGAGCCCGTCACCGCCGGGACGCTGTGCGACCCCGAGTACTGGGTGCGGCACGCGCGCGAGCCCGTGCGGTTCATGGACGGCGTTCGCGCGCTGCGCTCCGAGGGCGTGACCACCTTCCTGGAGCTCGGCCCGGGGGCCGTGCTCACCGCCCTGGCGGGCGACTGCCTGCCGGACAGGCCCGAGGGCACGGCGCTGATCCCCGTCCTGCGGCCGGGCACCCCCGAGCCCCGCGCGCTCACCGTCGCCGCGGCCCGCGCGTTCACCCGGGGCGCGCCGGTCGACTGGCGCGTCCTCACCGGCGGCCCCGGCGTCGAGCCGGTCGACCTGCCCACCTACGCCTTCCAGCGCGAGCGCCACTGGCCGGACACGACGGCCCGCCGCGCCCGGCCCACCGGCGACCGGGCACCGGGCCAGGACGGCGGCACGCGAGCCCCGTCCGGGACGGACGCGGACGCCCGGATACGGCTGGACCTGCGCGGGCTGAGCGAGGGCGAGCAGGAGCGGGAGGCGCTCGAACTGGTGCGGACCAGTGTGGCGCTGGTGCTAGGGCACGTGACGTCCGGGGCGGTGGACACCGAGCGGCCGTTCAAGGACCTCGGGTTCGACTCGCTGACCCTGGTGGAGCTGCGCGACCGGCTGAACGCCGCGACGGGCCTGCGGCTGCCCGCCGCCGCGCCGTACAGCCACCCCAGCCCGGCGGCGCTGGCCCGCCACGTGCGCGAGGAACTGCTCGGGACGGCACACGCGGAGGCCGCGGCGGCGCCCGCCGCCGACGGGGAGCCCATCGCGATCGTGGGGATGAGCTGCCGCTACCCGGGCGGGGTGAACTCGCCGGACGACCTGTGGCGGCTCGTCCTCGCCGGCGGGGACGCCATCGGGGCGTTCCCGGGGAACCGCGGCTGGGACCTCGCGGCGCTGTACGACCCCGACCCCGGCAAACCCGGCACGTCCTACACCCGCGAGGGCGGGTTCCTCTACGACGCCGACCGGTTCGACGCGGACTTCTTCGGCGTCAACCCGCGTGAGGCCGCGGCCATGGACCCCCAGCAGCGGCTGCTGCTGGAGACGGCCTGGGAGGCGCTGGAGCACGCCGGCATCGCGCCGGACTCGCTGCGGGGACGGCAGGCCGGGGTGTTCGCCGGGCTCACCGCGCAGGACTACGGCCCGCGGCTGCACGAACCGGCGGGCGGCTCGGACGGCTACCTGCTGACCGGCGGCACCACCAGCGTCGCGTCGGGCCGGGTGGCGTACACGCTCGGGCTGGAGGGCCCGGCGGTGACCGTCGACACGGCGTGCTCGTCGTCGCTGGTGGCGCTGCACCTGGCGGCGAACGCCCTGCGGCAGGGCGAGTGCGCGCTGGCCCTCGCGGGCGGCGCCACCGTGATGGCCTCGCCCGGCATGTTCGTGGAGTTCAGCAGGCAGCGCGGGCTGGCGCCCGACGGCCGGTGCAAGCCGTTCGCCGCGGCGGCCGACGGCACGGCGTGGTCCGAGGGCGTCGGCATGGTGGTGCTGGAACGGCTGTCGGACGCCCTGCGCGAGGGGCACACCGTGCTGGCCGTGCTGCGCGGCTCGGCGATCAACCAGGACGGCGCCAGCAACGGCCTCACCGCCCCCAACGGCGCCGCGCAGGAGCGCGTGATCCGGCAGGCCCTCGCCGTGGCCGGGACCGCCGCGCGGGACGTGGACGCGGTGGAGGCGCACGGCACGGGCACCACCCTCGGCGACCCCATCGAGGCCGAGGCGATCCTGGCGACGTACGGGCGGGGCCGCCCTGCGGACCGGCCGGTGTGGCTCGGGTCGCTGAAGTCGAACGTCGGGCACGCGCAGGCGGCGGCCGGGGTCGGCGGCGTCATCAAGATGGTCATGGCGCTGCGCGAGGGCCTGCTGCCGAGGACGCTGCACGTGGACCGGCCGACGCCGCACGTCGACTGGAGCTCGGGCGGCGTCGCGCTGCTCACCGAGACGACTCCGTGGCCCGCGAACGGCCGTCCGAGGCGGGCCGCGGTCTCGTCCTTCGGGATCAGCGGCACCAACGCGCACGTCATCCTCGAAGAGGCCCCCCGGGTGGACACCGCCGGGGATGAGGGCCGCGACCGGACCGGGCCCTGTGCGGTGGCCTGGCCGATCTCGGCCCCCCACCCGGCCGGCCTGCGGGCCCAGGCCGGCCGGGTGCGCGGGCATCTCGCCGAGCGGCCGGACCTCGACCCGCGCGACGTGGGCTTCTCCCTGGCCAAGGGCCGCTCGGCGTTCGGGCACCGCGCCGTGGTGATCGGGGACGGCCTCGCGGAACTCACCGCCGGGCTGGCCGCGGTCGCGGGCGCGGAGGCGGCGGCGGACGTGGTGACCGGCGCGCCCGGCGGGGCGGACGGGGTGGCGTTCCTGTTCACCGGGCAGGGCAGCCAGCGGCCGAGGATGGGGCAGGAGCTGTACGAGACGTTCCCGGTGTTCGCGGCGGCGTTCGACGAGGTGTGCGGGCATCTGGACCCGCTGCTGGACCGGCCGCTGCGGGACGTCGTGTTCGCGGCCGGGGGCGCCGCGCCGCTGGACCGGACGATGTTCACCCAGGCGGGCCTGTTCGCGCTGGAGGTGGCGCTGTTCCGGCTGGCGGAGCACTGCGGGCTGCGGCCCGGCCATCTGATCGGGCACTCCATCGGGGAGCTGGCCGCCGCGCACGTCGCCGGGGTGTTCGGCCTGCCGGACGCCTGCGCGCTGGTCGCGGCCCGGGGGCGGCTGATGGGCCGCACCTCCGCGGACGGGGCCATGGTCGCCGTACAGGCGCCGGAGGAGCGGGTCTCCCTGGCGCTCGCCGGGCTGGATGACCGGGTCGCCGTCGCGGGGGTCAACGGGCCCGCGTCCACCGTGATCTCCGGGGACGCGCGGGTCGTGGAGCGGATCGCCGGGGAGCTGGCGGCCGAGGGGTTCCGGACGCGGCGGCTGCGGGTCGCGCACGCGTTCCACTCGCCGCACATGGAACCGATCCTCGCGGAGTTCCGCGCGGTCGCCGCCGGGCTGGCCTACGCCGAGCCGCGCATCCCCGTCGTGTCCAACGTGACCGGGGACCTCGCCGGGCCCGGGCTGCTCACCTCCCCGGACTACTGGGTGCGGCAGATCCGGGAACCCGTCCGGTTCCTTCCCGGCGTGCGGCGCCTGCGTGACACCGGGACCGGCGTCTACGTGGAGCTCGGACCCGACGGCACGCTCACGGCGATGGCCCGCGCGTGCCTCACCGACGACCCGCCGGAGCCCGCGGCGGCCGGCTCCGGCGGGGCCTCCGCGACGGCGGGCGAACCCACCCTCGTGGCGACGCTGCGGGCGGGGCGGCCCGAGGGGCGGACGGTGCTCGCCGCGCTGGCGCACGCGTACACGCGGGGGGCCTCGGTCGACTGGGCGCGGCTCGTGCCCGGGGCGCGGCGAGTGGAACTGCCCACGTACCCGTTCCAGCGGCGGCGGCACTGGCTGGACGCCGGGAGCGGGGAAGGATCGCGCGGCACCGGTCATCCTCTGGCCGGCGGGGCGGTGAGCCTGGCCGACGGCGACGGGCTGCTGCTCAC
The DNA here is from genome assembly GCF_042658925.1 of Sphaerisporangium aureirubrum. NCBI lineage: Bacteria > Bacillati > Actinomycetota > Actinomycetes > Streptosporangiales > Streptosporangiaceae > Sphaerisporangium > Sphaerisporangium aureirubrum. The sequence continues at coordinate 3,834 of NZ_JBHSRF010000041.1, read as the reverse complement.
CGGGCGGCTGTCCACGGCGGCCCAGCCGTGGCTGGCCGACCACGCCGTGCTCGGCGCCGTGGTCCTGCCCGGGACCGCGTTCGTGGAGCTGGCCGTGCACGCCGGGGACCAGGTGGGGTGCCCGCACCTGTCCGAGCTGATCCTGGAGTCGCCGCTGTTCCTGCCCGAGGACGGCGTGGCGCACGTCCAGGTGACGGTGGGGGGTGCCGGCTCCGGGCGACGGCCGGTCTCCGTCCACTCCCGCCTCGGTGAGGGGGACTGGACGCGGCACGCGACCGGTGTCCTCACCGCCGGCCCGTCGGCGGTGCCCGCCGAGATGGGTGTGTGGCCGCCCGCCGGGGGCGTGCCGGTCGAGCCGGAGGGGTTCTACGGGCGGCTGGCGGAGCTCGGGTACGCGTACGGCCCGGCGTTCCAGGGGGTCACGGCGGCCTGGCGGGCCGGCGAGGACCGGTACGCGGAGGTGACGCTCGCCGACGAGCAGCGTGACCTGGTCGCGCGGTTCGGGGTGCATCCCGCGCTGCTGGACGGCGCCCTGCACGCGCTCGTGCTGGAGGAGGGTGCCGACGGCCTGGTGCGGCTGCCGTTCACCTGGAGCGGCGTCACGCTGCACGGCACGGGCGCCACGACCCTGCGTGTCCGCCTCTCCCCCACCGGCCCCGGCACCTGGACGCTGCTCGCCACCGACCCGGCGGGGACCCCCGTCCTGTCCGCCGAGACCCTTCACCTCCAGCCGGTCCCGCCCGGCGGCATCGCGGGCCCGCGCCAGGACACCCTGTACGCCGTGGAGTGGACGCCGGCCCCGCCGGAGCCCGCCTTCACCGGCCGCCGCGCCGTCCTCGGCTCACCCGCGCTCGCCTCGTCCCTGGACGCCGAGGCGTATCCCGGCCTGGCCGCGCTCGGCGCGGCCGTCACCGCCGGTGCCCCGCTCCCCGACGTGGTGGTGGCATGCCTGCCGCCGGAACTCGGCGACGACGGCGCCGACGGCACGGTCGCGCGTGCGTACGCGGCCACGCACCAGGGCTTGGCGCTGCTGCGGGACTGGCTGGCGGACGAGCGGTTCGAGGCCGCGCTGCTGGTCGTGCTGACGCGCGGCGCGGTGGCGGCCACGTCCGGCGACGGTGTGCCGAACCTCGGCGAGGCACCCCTCTGGGGGCTGGTCCGCACGGCGCAGTCCGAGCATCCGGGGCGTTTCCGGGTGATCGACGTGGACGGGCCGGACGCTCCTCTCGCGTCCGTCCTCGGCTCGGACGAGCCGCAGCTCGCGCTCCGGGCCGGGCGCCCGCTCGCCCCCCGGCTGACCCGCGTGCCACCCGCGCGGAACACCCCGGACGGACCCACCCCCACGGACCCCGGCGACGGCCGGGCGTCCGCCACCGACCCCGCCCTCGCCGGCGTGGCTCCCGGGGAGAGCGGGTTCGCGCAGGAACCCGCTCCCGCCCGCACGGCCTCCGGCGAGGGCGGCTCCACCGTCCGGCATCGGCCGCGCACCGCCGCCCCGGACCGATCCGGTACCGGCGGGCTCGGGCTGAAGCCCGGCGGCACCGTGCTGATCACCGGCGGCACGGGGGTGCTCGGGGCGCTGCTGGCGCGGCATCTCGTCGTGCGGCACGGCGTGCGGCACCTGCTGCTGACCGGGCGGCAGGGGCCGGACGCGCCGGGAGCCGGGGAGTTGCGCGACGAGCTCACCGGGCTCGGGGCGCGGGTCACCGTCGCGGCCTGTGACGTCGCCGACGCGGACGCGCTGGACCGGCTGCTGGCGTCGGTGCCGGACGAGCATCCGCTCACCGGGGTCGTGCACGCGGCCGGGGTGCTGGCGGACGGCACCGTCGAGAACCTCACCGCCGACCAGGTCGACCGGGTGCTGCGGCCCAAGGTCACCGCGGCGTGGAACCTGCACACCCGGGCCGGGGACGTGGACGCCTTCGTGCTGTTCTCCTCGATCACCGCGACGCTCGGCACCGCCGGCCAGGGCAACTACGCCGCCGCCAACGCCTTCCTCGACGGCCTCGCCGAGCACCGCCGGGCCAGGAACCTGCCCGCGGTGAGCCTCGGCTGGAGCCTGTGGGCGCAGACCGGCGGCATCGGGGGCGGCCTCACCGAGACCGACCGGGCGCGCTGGGCACGCGGCGGCGTGACAGCGCTGACCGCCGACACCGGCCTCGCCATGTTCGACACCGCGCTCGGCACCGGCCGCGCCACCGCCGTCCCGGCCCGGCTGGACCCGGCCGCGCTGCGGTCCGGCGGGGGCCCGGTCCCGGCCGTGCTGCGCGACCTGGTGCCCGCCCTCCCGGCCCGGCGCGCGGCGGTCGCGGCGGGCGACGGGCGGCGTCCGTGGGCGGAGCGGATGGCCGCGCTGCCGCCGGAGGACCGCCGGGCCGCGGTGGAGGACCTCGTCCGCATGATCGTGACCACCGTGCTCGGGCACGGCGCCTCCGGGGCGGTGGACCCGGCGCGGGCGTTCAGGGACATCGGCTTCGACTCCCTCACCGGCATCGAGCTGCGCAATCAGGTCAACACGGCCACCGGCCTGCGGCTGCCCACCACCGCCGTGTTCGACCACCCCTCCCCCGCCGCGCTGGCGGCGTACCTGCTCACCCAGGTGTCCGGGGCCGCCGGGCCCGCCCCCGTGGCGGCGGTCGCGACGGCCGCGGCGGACGAGCCCGTCGCGATCGTCTCCATGGCGTGCCGCTACCCCGGCGGGGTGCTCACCCCCGAGGACCTGTGGGACCTGGTGGACACCGGCACCGACGCGATCAGCGGCTTCCCGGTCAACCGCGGCTGGGACCTGGACACGCTGTACGACCCCGACCCCGAGCACTTCGGCACCACCTACGCCCAGGGCGGCGGCTTCCTGCACGACGCCGACCGTTTCGACCCGGCGTTCTTCGGCATCTCCCCCCGCGAGGCCACCGCCACCGACCCGCAGCAGCGCCTGCTGCTGGAGGTCGCCTGGGAGACCCTGGAGCGCGCCGGCATCGACCCCGCCACCCTGCGCGGCAGCGGCACCGGCGTCTTCGCCGGCGTGATGTACCACGACTACGGCTCCCGCCTCCCGAAGACCCCCGACGGCTTCGAAGGCTTCCTGCTGACCGGCAACACCGGCAGCGTCGCCACCGGCCGGGTCTCCTTCACCTTCGGCTTCCACGGCCCCGCCGTCACCGTGGACACCGCCTGCTCGTCCTCCCTGGTGGCCGTCCACCTGGCGGCCCAGGCTCTCCGCAACGGCGAATGCGACCTGGCCCTGGCAGGCGGCGTCACCGTCATGTCCACCCCCAACACCTTCATCGAGTTCAGCCGCCAGCGCGGCCTGGCCCCCGACGGCCGCTGCAAATCCTTCGCCGCCGGAGCCGACGGCACCGCCTGGGGCGAAGGCGCCGGCCTCATCCTCCTGGAACGCCTCAGCGACGCCGAGCGCAACGGCCACCAAATCCTCGCCATCGTCAAAGGCTCAGCCGTCAACCAAGACGGCGCCAGCAACGGCCTCACCGCCCCCAACGGCCCCGCCCAGGAACGCGTCATAACCCAGGCCCTGGCCAACGCCGGCCTGACCCCCGCCGACATCGACGCCGTAGAGGCCCACGGCACCGGCACCACATTGGGCGACCCCATAGAAGCCCAAGCCCTCCAAGCCACCTACGGCCAGTCCCGCCCCCCCGGCCATCCCCTATGGCTCGGCTCCATCAAATCCAACATCGGCCACACCCAAGCCGCCGCAGGCATAGCCGCCATAATCAAAATGATCAAGGCGATGCACCACGAACGCCTCCCCCGCACCCTCCACATAGACGAACCAACCCCCCACGTCGACTGGACCCCCGGCACCCTGGCCCTCCT